>JBFIDI010000518.1:0-3974 GCA_041581405.1 Burkholderiaceae bacterium | reverse complement strand
CTGATCGACCTGGCGCGCAACGACATCGGGCGCATCGCCAAGACCGGCAGCGTCAAGGTCACGGAGGCCTTCGCGGTCGAGCGCTACAGCCACGTGATGCACATCGTCAGCAACGTCGAGGGCATCCTGAACGACGGCATGACCAGCATGGACGTGTTGCGCGCCAGTTTCCCGGCCGGCACGCTCACCGGTGCGCCCAAGGTGCACGCGATGGAGGTGATCGACCGGCTCGAGCCCAACAAGCGCGGCCTGTACGGCGGCGCCTGCGGCTACCTGAGTTATGCCGGCGACATGGACGTGGCGATCGCGATCCGCACCGGCATCGTCAAGGACGGCCACCTGTACGTGCAGGCGGCGGCCGGAGTCGTCGCCGACTCCGTGCCCGAGCTCGAGTGGAAGGAGACCGAAGCCAAGGCACGGGCCCTGCTGCGCGCCGCGGAACTGGTCGAGGAGGGTCTGGAATGACATCGTCCACCCCAGCGGTCAAGCTGCTCATGATCGACAACTACGACAGCTTCACCTACAACATCGTGCAGTATTTCGGCGAACTGGGCGCGCAGGTCGAGGTGTTCCGCAACGACGAGATCACGCTCGAAGGCATTGCCGAACGTGCGCCGGATCGGCTGGTCGTCTCGCCCGGTCCGTGTTCGCCCGCGGAGGCCGGCATCTCGGTCGAGGCGATCCGCCATTTCATGGGCAAGCTGCCGATCCTGGGCGTGTGCCTGGGCCACCAGAGCATCGGCGCGGCGCTGGGCGGCTCCATCGTGCGTGCGCGCGAACTCATGCACGGCAAGACCTCGGTCATCACGACGACGCAGTCGGGCGTGTTCAGCGGCTTGCCGCGGCAGTTCACCGTCAATCGTTACCACTCGCTGGCGATCGAGCGGGTGAGTTGTCCGGAAGAACTCGAGATCACGGCCTGGACCGACGACGGCGAGATCATGGGCGTGCGGCACTCCGGCCTGGCGAACGCGGTGCGCCTCGAGGGCGTACAGTTCCATCCCGAGTCCATCCTGTCCGAACACGGACACGCGATGTTCAGGAATTTTCTTTCGTGACCGGCACGTGGGTGCGCCACCGGTCCTGTTTCATGGGTCGCATTCGCTAGCGGCCCCGTTGGAGGTCCATCACCATGCATCAGATCGTCGATCTGCGCAGCGACACCGTGACCCAACCGACGCCGGCGATGCGCGCAGCCATGATGGCCGCGCCGCTCGGTGACGACGTGTATGGCGAAGACCCCAGCGTCAATGCGCTGCAGGATCAGCTGGCCGACATGCTGGGATTCGAAGCCGCCTTGTTTGTGGCCACCGGCACCCAGGGCAACCTGTGCGCCATCCTGGGCCATTGCGGACGCGGCGACGAATACATCGTCGGCCAGATGGCCCATGTCTATCGCTGGGAGGGCGGCGGTGCGGCGGTGTTCGGCAGCGTGCAGCCCCAGCCGCTGCCCAACCAGCCGGACGGCACGCTGGCGCTGGATGACATCGCGGCCGCGATCAAGCCCGACGACACGCATTTCGCGGTGACGCGGCTGCTGGCGCTGGAGAACACCTGGGGTGGCAAGCTGCTGCCGTTCGACTATGTGCAGCAGGCCACGGCGCTGGCGCACTCACGCGGCCTGGCGCGGCATCTCGACGGTGCCCGCCTGTTCAACGCGGCCGTGGCACAGGCGCAGCGCACCGGCTCGGATGCGCGCACCGAGGCGCGGCGTATCGCCCAGTGTTTCGACAGCGTCTCGGTCTGCCTGAGCAAGGGCCTGGGCACGCCGGCCGGCTCCGTCCTGTGCGGCAGCCGCGAGCTGGTGCGCCGCGCGCTGCGCATCCGCAAGATGGCCGGCGGCGGCATGCGCCAGGCCGGCATCCTGGCGGCCGCGGGCAGCCATGCACTGGAGCACCACGTGGACCGGATGGCGCAGGACCATGCGCTGGCGCTGCAGCTGGCGCGGGCCTTGCAAGGCATCGGCGGCCTGCAGGTCGAGACCCCGGATACCAACATCGTCTTCGTCGACCTGGTCGACGGCGCGCGGGAGCGGGCCGAGCAGCTGATCCCGTTCCTGAAGGAGCGCGGCGTGCTGGCGTCCGGCCTGTACCGGCTGCGTTTCGTCACGCACCTGGACGTGGACGCCGCCGGCGTGCAACGCGCGGTCGACGCCATGGCGGCGTTCTGCGCCGCCTGAATCGAACTACGGACTCTTGAGGAGACACCCCACCATGCCCACCACCATCAAGATCAGCGCGCAGGAGGCGCTGGTACGCACCATCGAGCACCGCGAGATCTTCCACGACGAGATGCTGCACATCATGCGCCAGATCATGAGCGGCGAGATGTCGCCGGTGATGATGGCGGCCCTGATCACCGGCTTGCGCGTCAAGAAGGAGACCATCGGCGAGATCACCGCGGCGGCCCAGGTCATGCGCGAGTTCTCGACCAAGGTGCACGTGCAGGACAAGACCCACCTGGTCGACATCGTCGGCACCGGCGGCGACGGCTCGCACACCTTCAACATCTCGACCTGCTCGATGTTCGTGGCCGCGGCCGCGGGCGCCAAGGTCAGCAAGCACGGCGGGCGCAGCGTCAGCAGCAAGAGCGGCAGCGCCGACGTCATGGAGACGCTGGGCGTGAACATCAACCTGCCGCCCGCGGCGATCGCCCGCTGCATCGAGTCGGTCGGCGTCGGTTTCATGTTCGCGCCGAACCACCATCCGGCGATGAAGAACGTGGCGCCGGTGCGCAAGGAGCTGGGCGTGCGCACCATCTTCAACCTGCTGGGGCCGCTGACGAATCCGGCCGGTGCGCCCAATATCCTGATGGGCGTGTTCCATCCGGACCTGGTCGGCATCCAGGTGCGGGCGTTGCAACGCCTGGGCACCGAACACGCCGTGGTGGTCTACGGCCGCGACGGCATGGACGAGGTCAGCCTGGGCGCCGCGACCATGGTCGGCGAACTGCGCAACGGCGAGATCAACGAATACGAGATCCATCCGGAGGACTTCGGCATGGTCATGGCCAGCAACCGCGCGCTCAAGGTCGAAACCGCCGAGGAGTCCCGGGCCATGCTGCTCGGCGTGCTGGACAACCAGGACGGCGCCCCGCGGGACATCGTGATCCTCAATGCCGGCGCGGCGCTGTATGCGGCGAACGTGACCGACACGATCGAGGCCGGCATCGTCAAGGCCCGCGCCGCCATCGAGTCCGGCGCCGCCAAGGCCAAGCTGGCGGAACTGGTCGCGGCAACCACGGCCGCGGCGGCCTGACGACCGGCCTGCGGCGTCCGGCTCGCAGCTGGCCCGGCCCCGGTGCCGGGCCGTTTTCTATGCGTGGTCTGCGTGTTTACACGCATTGACCGACCTTGCGCAGGTGCCTAAGGTGGGGCGGTCCGTGCCCACGAATGCCGTGCAAACGGCGTCCAAGAACCCACCAGGAGACATGCCATGCGTCGTACCACCCTTTCCGGTTTGTTGACCTTGTTGCTGGGGCTGTCCACGCTGCCGGCCATGGCCCAGGGCCGCCTGACCCTGTATTGCAGCTCCGACGCGGCCTGGTGCCAGCAGGCCAAGACCGAGTTCGAGAAGAAGACCGGTATCTCGGTCGACATGACCCGCAAGAGCTCGGGCGAGACCTATGCCCAGATCAAGGCCGAGTCGTCCAATCCGAAGGGCGACGTGTGGTGGGGCGGCACCGGCGACCCGCACCTGCAGGCGGCCGAGGAGGGCCTGACCCAGGCCTACGCATCGCCGCTGCGGACCCAGCTGTTCGACTGGGCCAACAGCCAGGCGTTGGCATCGAAGGTGCGCACCGTCGGCATCTACTCCGGCGCGCTGGGTTACGGCTTCAACACCGAGCTGCTCAAGCAGCAGGGCTTGCCCGAGCCCAAGTGCTGGAAGGACCTGATCAAGCCGGTGTACAAAGGCAAGATCCAGGTCGCCAATCCCAACTCGTCCGGCACCGCCTACACGCTTCTGGCAACCCTG
>JBFIDI010000517.1:0-4013 GCA_041581405.1 Burkholderiaceae bacterium | reverse complement strand
GAATGCACTGAAGATCAGAATGCCCTGGACCATCACCAGGCCCAGCCAGATGCCCTGGTAATGGCCATGGTCCATCAAGCGCCCGAACACCAGCGGCGCAAACGCCTGCCCGATGTCCAGCCCGGCATAGACCACCCCATAGACACGGCCAGTGGCGTTTTCCGGTGTGGACTTCTTGACCAGCAGGTCGCGCGACGGACCCACGATGCCGATGGCAAAACCCATGACGCCAAACAGCACCGGCACGGCCATGCCGGGCACGGGCAGGAACCCGATCGCCGCGGCCACGCAGGCGGCGACGCCGAAACCGGCGCCGACCACCCATTCGCAACGTGCCGGGTCGGAGGCCAGAAACCCCCCGGGCACCATGCCGGCGGCTGCGCACACCATGTAGATCGTCAGGCACACGGCCACCAGCGGCAGCGGAAAGTCATGCAACTGGCGTGCGGCTTCGGGGGCAAACGCCTGCACCGCGCTCAGCACGATGGCCGAGAACAGGAAAAACGCGAAACACATCCAGACGGCCGGAATGCGCAGGAAATCCAGATTTCCCTCCCGGGCTGCGCCCGCGGCTACACCCGCCCGCGACGGCGCCACCTGCGGCAGCGGTGCGAGTGTCAGCTTCGAACGGTTCCACCACACCAGCAACAGCACGGACCAGACCAGCAAGCCCGCACACGCCAGTGCGACCCGCCACGACGCGAACGCGGTAATGGACACCAGCATCGCAGGCGCCAGCGCCCAGCCCAGGCTGCCCGTGATGCCATGGACGCTGTAGGCATGTCCCAGGCGCGTGGGATGGATCTTGCGATTGAGCAAGGTGTAGTCGACTGGATGGAAGACGCCGTTGCCAATGCCACCCACGACGGCGCAGGCGACCAGCATCGCGTAGCTGGTGCTGCTCGCGTATCCGAATGCCGCCAGTCCGATCAGGCCCAGACCGGCGAACAGGATGGGGCGCGGCCCATAACGGTCGACCAGGAATCCCGACGCCGTCTGCACCGCGCAGGAAACGACAAAAAACACCGTCATCAGGAAACCGAGTTCGGTATAACTGACCTGGAACGCGTCCTTGAGCCACGGGAACAGCGGCGCCAGCAACAACTGGCTGAAATGGCTGATCAGGTGGGCCATGCCGACCAGGCCGATCACCGCGGCGTCTTGTGACAACCCGCTGGCAGGTTCGGCGGCGGCCGCGGGTGGGGTGGCGGAATGCATGGCGCGTATCGTAAGATGACGCGCCGATTCTCATACGCGACAGATCGCCAACTTTCGTCGAATTTCGGCCAAGTTCCATGTCACCTCGCCCGCATCCGCCCGCACGACCGCTGACGCCGGTAGGCGACACGCATCCGTTCAGGCCGAGCAGCGAGCGGCCGGTCCGGGTGCGCTCCCGGAACCTGCCGGTCGACACGCACTTCGAACCCCACCACCATGCCTGGGCGCAGCTGGCCTATTGCGCCAGTGGCGTGTTGCAGGTCACCGCGGGCTCCAGCCTCGACAAGCGCGACGCGATCAGCTACATCGTCCCGTTCTCGCGCGCCGTGTGGATCGCGCCCGGCGTGCGGCACGCGGTCAACGCGCTGGAGAACGCGGCGTTTCGCACCTTGTACATCGACGCGCAATCCGTCCCCGCCGGCTGGCACAGCTGCAGGATGCTGGTCGTGTCCCCGTTGTTGCGCGAACTCGTGCAGGCGCTCGACGATGTCGGCCTGGTGGTGGCGCAGGGCCGTGGCGATCCGGCACCGGCATTGGCGCGGGAGGCGCTGATCGCGGCCCTGGTGCTCAGCGAACTGGAACACGCACCGACACAACCCCTGGGCATCCCGTTGCCCCATCCGCAGACCGGCGACCACCGCCTGCGCATGTTGTGCGATGCGGTGATGCAGGCACCGGCGCGGCGCGTCACGCTGGCCGAATGGGCGCGCGACGTCGGCGCCAGCGAACGCACGCTCGCACGCCTGTTCCGCAGCGAACTCGGCACCAGCTTCCAGCATTGGCGCCAGCAGGTGGTGCTGGCGCTCGCCTTGCCGATGCTGGCCCGCGGCGCACCGGTGGGCCAGGTCGCGGCGGCCAGCGGGTATGCGAGCGACAGCGCGTTCACCGCCATGTTCAGGAACGCCACGGGACAGTCGCCCAGCGCGTTCCGCAACTAGCCGCTCCGGACGGCCGGGCCTGCGGCCTGGTTTGCGACCGGCGCCGGCTTCAAGGACCGACGCGCGTGGCGATGATCGGGTTCAGCCCTTTGATGGACGACGAAGCCGCTGCGTACCCTCTTGGGAGTATTCCCGCCACGCGGCCGCTGCCTACGATGCACCCACCTGACCGACAGGCAGGCGTGCGGCGGTTGTCGAAGCCCCGCATGCGGCCCGAGGTCCAGGTGCGGGGCACCGTCCCGGCGTCCCGCCATCCATGTCCATTTCAGGGAGTCATCATGCAGAAACTGCTGTCCACACTGACGATCGGTACCGCACTGGTTTTCGGGCTTGCCGCCCATGCCGAGGAAAAGGCCAAGACGCCGCAACAGAACAAGATGGCGATGTGCAACAAGGAGGCCGTCGGCAAGAAAGGCGACGAGCGCAAGGACTTCATGAAGACCTGCCTGAGCGCGAAGAAGGAAGCGGTCGCGAGCAAGTCCTGATGGCGGGGCCGGCCGGTTCGGCCCGGGTTCGGACCCGCCCGAACCATCGGCCGGCTGCCCCTGCCAATACGCCGGTGACCGGCGCATGGCGCGGACCGTTCGGCCCGCGCTCGCTGCCGGCGGCCTCAATGGAACTCCCGGCTGCGCGTCGACAGGCCGCCGAGCAGCGGCGTCAGGTCCTCGAGCCGGCTGGCGATCAGGTGGCGCACCTCGCCACCGGTTTCCGCGTCGCGTTGCCAGACACCGTCGACCGCCAGCAGGCGCGAATACAGCAACGCGCTGCGCTGGCGCTCGCGCAGGCTTTTCCACACGATGACGTTGACGCTGCCGGTCTCGTCCTCGAGCGTGACGAACACCACGCCCTTGGCGGTCCCGGGTTGCTGGCGCATCACGACCAGGCCGCAGGCGCGCACCCGCCGGCCATCGGGCAGGTCGCGCATCTGCGCGGCGGTGAGCAGTTTCATCGCTGCCAGCTGCTCGCGCAACAAGGCCACCGGATGGCGGCGCAGCGACAGGCCGGTGGACGCGTAGTCGAACACCACCTCCTCGCCTTCGCCGGCCGGCGGCAACTCGAGCCAGTCTTCGTCCACCGGCGCCGTCTTGAGCAGGGGCGGTGCGACCTTGAGTGCCGACGCATCCCAGACCTGCTGGCGCCGGTGCCCGGACAAGGCGCGCAGCGCATCGGCGCTGGCCAGCGCCTTGAGGTCGCCCTGGTCGAGGCCGGCGCGCAACGCGAGGTCTTCGGTGCTCGTGAACGGCGCCTCGCCCCGCGCCGCGACGATACGCCCGGCCGCCGCCGCGCTCAACCCGGAGACCATGCGCAGTCCGAGGCGGACCGCGGGCGGCGGGCCGTGCGGGTCGGATGCATGCTCTGCTCGCTGGCGCCGATGGTCCGTCGCAAGCGTTCGGCTGCGCCGCCACCGCGGCGCGACCGGATCGAGCCCTCCGTCCGCGTCTTCCCGAAGGTCCGCCGCGGCCGGTTCATCATGCCGGGTGTCAGGGTGGTTCTCCAGCGTGACGTCCCAGTCGCTGCACATCACGTCGATGGCACGGACCTCGACGCCGTGGCGCCGGGCGTCCTGCACCAGCTGCGACGGGCCGTAGAAACCCAGTGGCTGGGAGTTGAGCATCGCGGCCAGGAAACAGGCCGGCTCGTGGTGCTTGAGCCAGCAGCTCACGTAGACCAGCAGCGCAAAACTCGCGGCATGGCTTTCGGGGAAACCGTATTCGCCGAAACCCTCGATCTGCTTGAAGATGTTCTGCGCAAAGGCCTCGGTATAGCCGTTGGCCACCATGCCCTGCACCATGCGGTCGTAGAACTTGTGCACGCCGCCCTTGCGTTTCCAGGCCGCCATCGAGCGGCGCAACTCGT
>JBFIDI010000516.1:0-4019 GCA_041581405.1 Burkholderiaceae bacterium | reverse complement strand
GGCTTCGAGCACACCGTCGACATAACCCACGGTCGCCAGCCGGCCTTCGAAGGCCATGGCCCGGATATTCTCGGCAAACACCGACCCGCCAACCGCATTGACCACCAGATCGGCGCCATGCCGATCGGTCGCCGCCATCACCGCCGCCGCAAAATCGGCGCTGCGGGTGCACAAGGCCACATCCAGCCCCAGGGCCTGGAGCCGGGCAAGTTTGTCTGCCGAGCCGGAGGTACCGATGACCCGGGCGCCCAACACCTTGGCGATCTGCAGGCTGGCCACCCCCACGCCGGAAGACACGCCATTGATCAGCAGCCACTCGTCGGGCTGCAACCGGCCCTGCAGGACCAGCATGTCGTATGCGACCAGAAAGGTCAGCGGGACCGATGCGGCCTCGTCCCAGGACAGTTCGGCCGGCATGGCCATGGCTTCGGCCGCCTCCATCAACGCGAACTGCGCGAACGCACCCCCGCAGCGTCCCATGACGCGATCACCCTTGCGGTATCCGCTCACGCCGGCGCCAACCGCCAGCACTTCGCCGGCGCCCTCGCCGCCAATCGCCTTCCAGCTTCCGGCCTTGCCATGCAGGCCATGGCCGATGACGAATTCGCCGCGGTTCAGCGCGGCCGCGCGCATCTGCACCAGTAATTGCCCGGGGCCCGGCTCCGGCACCGCGACCTCACGCAACTCGAGCTGCGTATCGGTGTCGCTCATCTGCATCCAGTAGGACTGCATCGCGTCTCCCCCTCAATGGCCGGTGAATACCGGCTTGCGCTTTTGCATGAAGGCGGTGCGGCCTTCGGTGTAGTCGGCGCTCTCGAAGCAGCCACGGATCAGCGACCCGCACAGCGCGTCGTCGAACTCCGGCGACGGCTTCAGGATCTCGCGGGTGATGGCCTTGCCCGCCATCACCGTCAGCGGCGCGTTCTCGGCCAGCGCCGTGGTGTATTCAGCCAGCAGCGCATCGAGCGCATCCGGCGCGCAGACGCGCGACACCAGGCCCAGGCTTTGCGCCTCCGCCGCCTTGATCCGGCGTGCGGTGAAGAAAAGATCCTTGGCCGCGCCGGGCCCGATCAGGTCGACCAGGTTCTTCATCGCCGAATAGCGGTAACCCAGTCCCAGCCGGGCCGCCGGTATGCCGAAGCTGGCGTCGTCGGAGGCGATGCGGATGTCGCAGCTGATCGCCACGTTCACACCACCACCGATGCAATAACCGCGGATACAGGCCAATGTCGGTTTTGCAAAATCGTGGATACCCATCAACGCCTGCTCGGCCATGGACTCGTACCGCGCCACCGCCTCCTTGGCGGCACGCATGTCCTCGAACTGCGAGATGTCGGCGCCGGACACGAAGGCCTTCTGGCCCGCGCCGGAGAACACCACCAGGCGCACCCGGTCGTCGGTGCGGGCGATCTCGAGCAGCGGCGGAACCGCCTCCCACATGTCGACCGACAAGGCGTTGTGTTTTTCCGGGTTGTTGAATTGCACATGCAGCGTGCGGCCGTCGAGCCAGGTCTTCACGCGTTCGGTTGCGGTTTGGTATGCGGGTTCGCTCATCAATAGACTCCGGCGGATTTCATGCGGACAAGATCGTCGCTGCCCAGCCCGAGTTCGCGCAGCACCTCCTCGGTGTGTTCGCCGCGGCGCGGCGCCGCGCGGGCAATCGTGCTCGGTGTGCGTTCGAGCTGGATCGGCTGGCCGACCAGCTGCTGTTTGCCCAGGCGGCTGGACATGACCTCCTTGACCATGCCCAGATGCTGCACCTGCGGTTCGGCAAACACTTCGCGCATGTCGTTGATCAGGCCACAGGCCACGCCGCCGTCGTTGAAATGCGTGACCCAGTGGCTGCGGTCCTGCAAGGCCAGGCGCTGGTTGATCGCCTCGTTGAGGGTGTCGCGGTTGACCGAGCGCGACGCCTTGTCGTGGTAGCGCGGATCGTCGATCCATTCCGGCGCGCCCAGGATGTTGCAGAACCGTTCCCAGATCTTGGAGCCGAATACCGCGATGTTCATGTAGCCGTCGCGCGCCTTGTACACGCCGGTGGGAATACTCGTCGGGTGGAAGTTGCCGGCCTGTGTGGCCACGTCACCGTCGATCAGGTAACGCGAGGTCTGGAAGTCCATCATGTAGACCATCGACTCCAGCAGCGAGGTATGCAGCCACTGGCCCTTGCCGGAACTCTCGCGTTCGAGCAGCGCCACCAGAATGCCTTGTGCGGCAAAGATGCCGGCGCACAGGTCGGCAATCGGTATGCCGACACGCATCGGTCCGTCGCCGGCGGTTCCGGTCACCGACATCAGGCCGCCCATGCCCTGGGCGATCTGGTCGAAACCCGGCCGTGCGGCCAGCGGGCCGGTCTGGCCGAAACCCGAGATGCTGGCGTAGACCAGGCGCGGGTTCTGCTCCGCCAGCGTCGCATGGTCGATGCCAAGGCGGAACTTCACGTCCGGGCGAAAGTTCTCCACCACGACGTCGGCGCTGGCGATCAGCCGCTTGAGCGTGGCAATACCCTCGGCCTCTTTCAGGTTCAGCGTGATCGAGCGCTTGTTGCGATGGGTGTACTGGTAGTCGGAGCCATCCTGTCCGCCGAGCGTGTCATCGCCGCGCATGTGCTCCGGCATCTGCACCTGGATCACGTCAGCGCCCCAGTCGGCCAGTTGCCGGCAGCAGGTGGGGCCGGCGCGGACCTGGGTCAGGTCGACGACACGAAAACGTTGCAGGGCGGTGGAGGCCGGAAGGTGTGGCATGGCAATACTCCTTACGGCCGGCACAAGGCGGTCAAGGCGCGCATGTCGTCCAGCGAGCCGAGGCCCCGGCACAGGCCGGTGATCTCGCCTGCCCGCGCCTCGCCCAGCACAGGCTTGACCAGGTTGTGAAACTTGGCCTCGAGCTGCGGGTCGGTCAGCGGGTTCTGCATGGAGCCGATTGCATGCTCCACCTCGACATCGATCTGGCGGCCGTCCTTCAGGTGGGCGCGCACGAACACCGACTCCTCCCGGATCCCGTCGTCGACGCTGGCCTGCACCTTGTTGCGCAGCGCCACCACGTCCGGGTGGTTGACCACCTGGTCCGAGAACTCCTCTTCCCCGGCCTGCCCGTAGATCAGGCCGACCGCACAACCGTGGTACACGCTGAATTTGCCCTGCAAGCCGTCCTTGGGTTCCTTCTTGCCGGTGAGTTCCAGCACCAGCGAATGCACCCGCAGCTCCAGGCGTTCGAGCTGCTCCGGCGTGACACCGCGCGCCTTGAGTTGCACACAGGCGTCGATACTGGGATGGATCACGATGCCGCAGGCAAAGGGTTTGTAGGTGTTGAAGGAAATCTCGAAGCGCTCGCCGAGTTCGTCCGTCACCTCGTTCCATGCCCGCTTGTCCGAGGCCACCTGGACGAAACCACGCGGCGCTTCCAGTGCACGCGGGCTTGCGGTGAAGCCGCGGCTGGCCAGCAATGCGGACATCAGGCCGGCACGGGCCGCACCGCCCGGGTGGAACGGCTTGGTCATGGTGCCGAACTGCTCGCGCAAGCCTACCGGCTGAGAGGCCGCGATACCCAGCGCCATCGTCGTCTGCTGTGCATCGAGCCGCAGCAGGCGTGCACACGCAGCCGCCGCGCCGAGCATGCCGGTGGAGCCGGTGATGTGCCAGCCACGGTCATAGTGGTCGGGGTACATGACGTTGCCGATGCGGCAGGCCACGTCGATACCCAGCACCATCGCATCGAGCATGTCGCGCCCATTGCTGCCACGGTGCTCGGCCAGCGCCAGCACGGCCGAGGCAACCGGTCCGGCCGGATGGATGATGGTCTTGAGGTGGGTATCGTCGAAGTCGAAGGTGTGCGAGGTGATGCCGTTGACCAGTGCGGCACTGGCCATGTCGACCTGTTCGCTGCGCCCGAGCACCGAGGCCTGCGGCGCCGGCTGCAACATCTCGACGGCCGAGACCGCGGCATCGGCCGCTTCATGCCGTGCCGCGCCGATCGCGCAACCGAGCCAGTTGTAGAAGGTGCGATGCGCCTCATGGTCG
>JBFIDI010000515.1:0-4032 GCA_041581405.1 Burkholderiaceae bacterium | reverse complement strand
CGGTCTTCATCGCGCTTTACTGGGTGTTGTTGTCCAGCGTCGAGATGCGCAATGCGCCGTGGGTGATGTGGATCCACGACCTGTCCGCACCCGACCCGTATTTCATCCTGCCGATCTTCATGACGCTCACGACGCTGCTGCAGACGGCACTCAACCCGGCGCCGCCGGATCCGATGCAGGCCAAGCTGATGTGGTTCATGCCGCTGATCTTCTCGGTCATGTTCTTCTTCTTCCCGGCCGGCCTGGTGTTGTACTGGATCACCAACAACGTGTTGTCGATCGCGCAGCAGTGGCTCATCAACACCCGCATGGGCGTGCCGCCGCAGTTCAACCTGCCCAAGTTCCGTTGACCCGCCAAGCCCGCATTCCTGCGGGCTGACCGACCCCGCATGTCGCCGCACCGGCCCGAACCCATCGTCGCTATCGCGACAGCGCCGGGTCGCGGTGCGGTCGACATCGTGCGAGCGTCTGGCGCCGACCTGTCGTCGCTGATGCAAGCCGTGTGTGGCCGGGCATTGCGTCCGCGCGAGGCGACCTACCTGCCGTTCCTGGATGACCAGGGACAGGCCATCGACCAGGGCCTGGCGCTGTTTTTCCCGGCGCCGCATTCCTTCACCGGCGAAGACGTGCTCGAGCTGCAGGCGCATGGCGGCTCGGTGGTTCTGCAGATGCTGCTGGCGCGTTGCCTGCAGGCCGGCCAGTCCATCAGCCTGCGCCTGGCGCAGCCGGGCGAATTCACGCAGCGCGCCTTTCTCAACGACAAGATGGACCTGGCGCAGGCCGAGGCGGTGGCCGACCTGATCGATGCCAGCACCGAGACCGCGGCGCGCAGTGCGGTGCGATCCCTGTCGGGCGACTTTTCCGCCGCGGTCCATGGCGTGCGTGATGCGTTGATCGACCTGCGCATGTTGATCGAGGCCACACTGGACTTCCCGGAAGAGGAGATCGACATCCTGCGCCGGGCCGACGTCCAGGGGCGTCTGGGGCGCCTGCGCGACGCGATTGCCGCCATCGGGCGCAACGCGCGCCAGGGCGTGTTGCTGCGCGAAGGCATCAAGGTGGTGATCGCCGGCCAGCCCAATGCGGGCAAGTCATCGTTGCTCAATGCCTTGGCCGGCGCCGAACTGGCGATCGTCTCGCCGATTGCCGGCACCACCCGCGACAAGATCCAGCAGACGATCCAGATCGAAGGTGTTCCGCTGCATGTGATCGACACGGCCGGTTTGCGCGAGAGCGGCGACGAAGTCGAGCAGATGGGCGTGGCCCGGGCCTGGGGAGAAATCGATGCCGCCGACGTGGTCCTGTTCCTGCATGACCTGAACCGGTTGCCCGCGCCCGGAACCAGGCCCGCGCCCGGGTCCGATGCCGCCGCCTACGTGGCGGCAGACGCCCGTATCGCGGCCGACCTGGCATCGCGACTGTCGTCGCAGGTACCGGTGATCGACGTCTGGAACAAGATCGACCTGACCGAAGGTGTGCGGCCGGCGGATACCGAGCGGTCGGTCTGCCTGTCGGCCCGTACCGGCGACGGGCTTGCGCACCTGCGCCAGTGCCTGCTGCAACTGGCGGGCTGGAACTCCGTGCCCGAGGGTGTCTACATGGCCCGCGAGCGGCATGTGCAGGCGCTGCACCGGGTGGACCACCATGTGGCGCAGGCCGCCGACCAGGTGGCCGAGCAGTCGCCCGCACTCGATCTGGTGGCGGAGGAACTTCGCTTGGCGCAAAATGCATTGGGCGAGATCACCGGGGCCTTCGGTGCCGACGATCTGCTCGGAGTCATCTTTTCACGTTTCTGCATTGGAAAATAACGTGTCGCCGCAGCCATGCACCTTGTGCGGCTGAGATGGCGGACACGGCCAGAGTCAACGGTGTTGCGACATGAGTACTGCCCCTGCCCCCTACGCCAAGGCGGACATCCAGGTCCTGCTCAAGGCCATTGCCAGCGATACGACCGATACCACGCTGGCCCATGGACTCACATCCGCGCAGTGGGATGTGCTGGCGGCCTACATGCAACCGATGGATATCGCCGCCGGCCGCATCCTGATCTCGCAAGGTGCCGAGGATCGCACCCTGTATTTTGTCGAGTCGGGCATGCTGACGGTGCATTTCGAAGACGCCACCGGCAAGATCCGGCTGGCCGCGGTGGGGGCCGGCGCGGTCGTCGGCGAAGGTGGCTTCTTTTCGCGCATGGCGCGCAGCGCGACGGTGCAGGCCGGCAGTGCCTGCCGCTTGTGGACCTTGAGCCCGATGCGTTTCTCCGAACTCGCCAACCGCCAGCCCAATACCGCACTGGCCTTGGCCATGGCCCTGGGCGCCATCATGGCGCGGCGCCTGGTGAGCAATCGCAGGCGTATTGCGGTGACCTGACCCGCCAGGGCCCCGCGCGCGCGCGTGGCGGAGCCGCAACGGCGGTCGTGGGACGTCAGTGGCCTTCGAAATCGATCAGGGTGAACAGTTCCAGGCCCGAGGCGCGCAACTTGGCCGAGCCGCCGAGTTCGGGCAGGTCGACGATGGCGGCTCCTTCCATCACCCGGGCCCCGAGTTTCTCCAGCAGTTTCTTGCCCGCCATCATCGTGCCGCCGGTGGCGATCAGGTCGTCGATGAGCAGCACGCGGTCACCGTCCTTGACCGCATCGGTGTGCAGTTCCACGGTGGCGCTGCCGTATTCGAGTTCGTAGGTCTCCTCCACCGTCGTGAACGGCAGCTTGCCTTTCTTGCGGATCGGCACGAAGCCGACGTTGAGTTCGTAGGCCACGACCGAACCCAGGATGAAGCCGCGCGCATCGAGCCCGGCGACCATGTCGGGCCGGTGCTGCGCATCCATGTAGCGGTGCACGAAGGCGTCGATCAGGACCCGGAACACCTTGGCGTCCTGCAACAGCGGCGTGATGTCGCGGAACTGGACACCGGGCGCCGGCCAGTCGGGCACGGTACGGATATGGTTGCGCAGGTATTGGGCAACGCTCAGGCCATGCAGGTCAGGGTGGTTCACAAGCGTTCTTTGGTCGTGAAAGGCAAGGTTGTCATTGTGCCTGCAGCAGCTTCTGCTCGGCGATGGACAGGTTCTCGGGAATGCCGGACAACACCAGTGTGTCGCCGTCTTCGAGCTCGGTGTCGTCCTGCACTTCCATCGAGCGGCCGTTGTTGCGCCGCAGGTTGACGACGCGCACCCCCAGGGCGTGCAGGGCCAGATGGCCCAGCGGCTTGCCGATCGACTTGGCTCCCAGCGGCAGCGTGAAGGTCGCCAGGCGCTCGTTGCGCATGTCGTCGACCGTATCGTCGTCGGCGCCGTGGAAATAACCCCGCAACAGGTTGTAGCGGGCGTCGCGCTGGTTCTGCACCACCCGGATCACCCGGCGCATCGGCACGCCGACCAGTGCCAGCGCATGGCTGGCGAGCATCAGCGACCCTTCGATCGCCTCGGGAACCACTTCCGCGGCTCCGGCCGCCTGCAGCCGCTCCAGGTCGTGGTCGTCGCGGGTGCGGATGATGACCGGCACGTGGGGTGCGTGCGCGCGCGCATGGTCGAGGACCTTGAGGGCTCCCTGTGTTTCGACATAGGTCACGACGACGGCGCTGGCGCGCGACAGGCCGGCGGCCATCAATGCCTGCAGCCACACCGCGTCGCCGAACACCACGGAATCACCCGCGGCCGCCGCCTGGCGTACCCGGTCCGGGTCGAGGTCGAGTGCCATATAGGGAATACCCTCGCCCTCCAGCATCCGGGCCAGGTTCTGGCCGCAGCGGCCATAACCGCAGATGATCACATGCTTGTTGGAGTTGATCGACTTGCGCGCGATGGTGGTCATCTGCAGCGACTGCTGCAGCCAGTCGCTCGAGACCAGTTTCATCACGATGCGGTTGCTGTACATGATGATGAACGGCGTGGCCAGCATCGACAACACCATGCTGGCCAGGATCGGGTTGAGCAGCGCCGGCGGCACCAGGTCGTTGCGTTGCGCCAGCGTCAGCAGCACGAAGCCGAACTCGCCCGCTTGTGCGAGATACAGGCCGGTGCGCAGCGAGATG
>JBFIDI010000514.1:0-4049 GCA_041581405.1 Burkholderiaceae bacterium | reverse complement strand
GCCGGCGCGAATCCCGGCTGCGCGCCGCGTTCGTCCGGCGCCGCGTCGCCGTCGTGCGGGAGGGCCGCGGCAACGGTGGCGCTTTCGAAGCCGCAACGCGCGTCCTGCCACGCCGGTGGCGAGACCTCGAAGGTGACGCAGTAGTCGAGCGCCACCAGTTCGAATTCGTCCTGCAGCCGCATGATGCGCAGGGCATCGAGCCGCAGGCGCCAGATCGCCTGGCCCTGGCTGCGGCTGCCGGAAGGCGCCTGCGCGCGCAACACCGCCTCGAGCGTGCGTGCGCCGGAAAAGCGCAGATCGACCGTGGTTTCGCACCACTGGGCGAACAGTTCGGCCAGCGGCTCGATGCCATCGGCGTCGATCACCTGCAGGCCACTCCAGTCCAGGAACCACGGTGGCTCGACATTGGCCACGGCCAGGCTCAGGTCGTCGACACTGGCGGCACCGAAATGCGCCGGGCTGGCCCATACCGGCTCGACCATCAGCCGCGACGGAACGGTGCGCACCGGCGCGCCGGATTGCGCGGTGCCCAGGGCCTCGGGCATCGAGAACCAGGTCGGGGCGGAGCGGTCGAAACGTTGTGCGAACACGATGGCCGCCCGGTCGAACTGTGCCTGCTGGCCGGTTGCCCGGTACAGGTCCAGCAACGCGCAGGCCCAGCGCAGCGCCTGCTCGCGCGGCGCGGCGAGGTCCTCCAGGGCCGACATCAACGCGGATTCGGCGCCCACGACGTCGCCGTTGGCGAAACGGATGGCCGCCTCCTCCATGTCGGCGTCGGTCATGCCGTCGACCATCTCGACGGTCGGCGCGCGCGATGCCGAGAAACCGGGGCTGTCGCCGACCCGCGGGCCGTCGGCGGCCGCGGCATTCGGCCGCAACCGGGACGGGGCGGGCGTGGCGGTCGGGTTCGGACCGAAGCCGGAGTCGTCCTCGGTCGGCGGGAAATCGGAGATCTCGCTGTCCGACGGCGCCGCCTCCGGGCGCATCGGGCTCAGCCGGGTCGGCGCATACGCATCGTCGTCGACCACGGCGGTGGTGTCCGGCCTGCCCGTGGGCTTGCGCGCGGCGGGCGCGCCCGCCGACTTCGCGTTGCCGTCGTGCTTGCCCTGCCACCACTGGTTGGACATCTGGGCTTCGATCTCGTCGATCTTCTTGATCGTCATCGCCCGTTCGTCCGGATTCGACGGCAGGCTGCTCTGGAAATAGGAGGGCCGGCCGGCCAGGTCGGGGCTGGATCCCGGGTCGCGGCTGCGCAGCTTGCGCAACTGGTCGAACTCGCGCTTGCGGACAAAGTCGTTTTGCCGCTTGCGCTCGATCATCTCCTTGAGCGCCTGCTTGCTGTAACCGGCGTCCGGTTCCGGATCCTGCTTGTCGAGGTCCGTCCAGTTCGTCGTCGGGTTGCGAACGAACTTCGCGACCTTGGACAGCAGGCTGGGATTGTGGTTTTCTTTGGCAGACATGGGCGGGCAGGATGTTCGAAAGATTCTACGCGCCCGCCTGTCGCCCGGACCCGGCTCAGTCGCCGAACATCTTCTGCTTGAGCTCGCGGCGCTGCTGCGCCTCGAGCGACAACGTGGCGGTGGGACGGGCCAGCAGGCGCCCGACGCCGATCGGCTCGCCGGTTTCGTCGCAATAACCGTAGTCGCCGGCGTCGATGCGGGCGATCGACTGCTCGATTTTCTTGAGCAGCTTGCGCTCGCGGTCCCGGGTGCGCAGCTCGAGCGCGTGTTCTTCCTCGATCGTCGCACGGTCGGCCGGATCGGGAACCACCACGGTGTCCTCGCGCAGATGTTCGGTGGTCTCGCCCGCGCTGGCCAGGATGTCGCGCTTGAGCATGGTCAGCTTGAACCGGAACGCAGCCATCTGCTTCTCGTTCATGTACTCGGTATCCGGCATCGCCAGCAGTTCGGCGTTGGTGAGTTCTTCCGCCGGCTTGGTCTTCCAGTTGTTCGCCAGTTTCGGGTCCTTGCGGGCGGCCGAGGCCAGCGGAGGAATGATGACCGGGGTGTCGGGCAGCGGCGTGTAGCTGGCCTTGGCGGCCGTGGAGGCGACCGACTGGGCCATCGAGGGTACGGTCAGCGACGCCAGACGTGACGAGGGACGGCCGGTGCGTTGGGGTACGCCGGAGGCCGACATGACGGTCGTGGGGGGCATCGCCCGTGTGTTTTCGGACTTGGGTGTGCTTTTGCTGGCTTCGGTGGTTTTCGTGGACATCGTGCTCTTGGCGGCCGCCTTGGGGGCGGCTGCCTGTTTGGCAGCAGGGGCCGGCGCCGTCTTGGCGGCCGGGCGCTTGCTGGTGGTGGATTTCCCGGCCGCGTGCGTGGTCGCTTTCTTGGCCGTGGGGCGAGGGGCGGCCTTGGTGGCCGCGGGCTTGGCTGCCGGCTTGGCCGCAGCCTTGGCGGCCGGCTTGGCCGCTTTCACGGGGGTCTTCGCGGCCGTCTTGGCCTTCGCTGGTGTGGCTTTCACTGCTGGTGACTCCTCACTGAACTCGTCTGCCCTCGGGCGCTTTCGTCAGATCTGCCACATGCCGACGCGCACACCCACCCTTGGCCGGGGTCCGGCGCCGGTCAAGGGCAATTCGACCCCTGGTGGCGCGAAGACTTCGGCGCGCGAGTGTACCCCCATATCGCGATGGCTCCCGCAGACGGGCTTCGCGCCGCGGCTGCGGATGCGCAAGCCCGCAGCGGCACGGATGCGCGCGCATCAGACCAGGCATTGCTCCATCCCCTGCAGGAAGATGTCCCGGGGCAGGTCGATGCCGATGAACACCATCTTGCTGGTGCGGGTCTCGTCGGGTTTCCATTGCGGGCCCAGGTCGCTGCCCATGAGCTGGTGCACGCCCTGGAAGATCACCTTGCGGTCGGTGCCCTGCATGTTCAGCACACCCTTGTACCGCAACATGCGCGGCCCGTAGATGTTGACGATCGCGCCCAGGAAATCCTCCAGCTTGGCCGGGTCGAACGGGCGCTCCGAGCGGAACACGAAGCTCTTGACGTCGTCGTCGTGGTGGTGGTGATGGCCGCCGCCCTCGTGCTGGTGCGACGGATGGTCGCAATGTTCGCCGTGGTCGTGGTCATGGTCGTGGTGCGCGTGGTCGTGGTCGTCTTCCTTCAGGAAGTCCGGATCGATCTCCAGCTTGGTGTTCAGGTTGAAGCCGCGCAGGTCGAACACGTCCTTGATCGGCACTTCGCCGAAATGCACGGCCTGTTGCGGCGCGCGCGGATTCATGTGCTTGAGCCGGTGCATCAGCGCATCGACCTCGTCCTTGGCCACCAGGTCGGTCTTGCTGATGAAGATCTGGTCGGCGAAACCGACCTGCCGGCGCGCCTCCTGGCGGTCGTTGAGCTGTGTCGCCGCGTGTTTGGCATCGACCAGCGTGAGGATGGAGTCCAGCAGGAAACTCTCGGCGATCTCGTCGTCCATGAAGAAGGTCTGCGCGACCGGGCCCGGATCGGCCAGGCCCGTGGTCTCGATCACGACACGCTCGAAATCGAGCTCGCCGCGGCGCTTCTTCGCCGCCAGGTCCTGCAAGGTGCTGCGCAGGTCTTCGCGGATCGTGCAGCAGATGCAGCCGTTGCTCATCTGGATGATCTGCTCCTTGACGTCCGACACCAGGATGTCGTTGTCGATGTTCTCTTCGCCGAACTCGTTCTCGATCACGGCGATCTTCTGGCCGTGTGCCTCGGACAACACGCGCTTGAGCAGGGTCGTCTTGCCCGAGCCGAGAAAGCCGGTGAGGATGGTTGCGGGTATGAGGCTCATGCGGGACTCCTGACGGTCGGGGATGCCATTGCGCGCGGGTGGTAACCGGCCATCGTGGTCCACCTTGGCCAAAAAAGCAAGGTGGGGAGTGTACCGGCCATTTCCAGGGGGTTTGTTGATTCAATCGCAGTGTTACGCGCGCCCCGGGGAAATGCGCGCCAGCGAAGCGGCCGGCGGCTCGCCCAAACCCCCTGCCTGCTGCGCACTGCGGGCCCATTCGCTTTGGGGTCGGCCCGGCGGCTCGGCCGAAATTGCCCTCCGCGCTGCGGGTCCATTCGCCTTGGGGG
>JBFIDI010000513.1:0-4062 GCA_041581405.1 Burkholderiaceae bacterium | reverse complement strand
TGTAGCGTGGCTGGGGTGCGAAAAAACCCAGCGTGTTGTAGCCCCAGAAGTTCTGCAACCCTTGCTCGGCCAGGTGGCGGTCGTTGGGATAGGTGTGCACCGGCAGCAGCTCGACCGTGGTCACGCCCAGGCGGCGCAAATAGTCGATCACCGGCGCGCAACCCAGGCCGGCATAGGTGCCGCGCAGTGCCGGGGGTACGTCCGGATGCGTCATCGTGAAGCCGCGCACGTGCAGCTCGTAGACCACCATGTCCTGCCACGCAATGCGTGGCGAACGATCGTCACCCCAGGTGAACGCGGTCTCCAGCACCCGTGCCTTGGGCATCATCGCCGCGCTGTCGCGCCGGTCGAACGACAGGTCTTCGCGCTTGCTGCCCACGGTGTAGCCGTACAAGGCGTCGCTCCAGCGCAGCTGGCCCACCGTGTCCTTGGCATAAGGGTCGAGCAGCAGCTTGTTCGGGTTGAAGCGGTGGCCGTCCTCGGGTTTGTAGGGCCCGTACACGCGGTAGCCGTAGGCCTGGCCCGGCCGCACCTGCGGCAGATAGCAGTGCCAGACATGGTCGGTCCGTTCGCGCAGCACGATGCGCTGGCGCTCGTGGCGTCCGGTGCCGTCGAACAGGCACAACTCGACCTTTTCCGCATGTTGGGAGAACAACGCGAAATTGACGCCTTGTCCGTCCCAGTGCGCGCCGCGCGGATAGGACGCGCCGGGCCAGATTTCGGTGATGGGCGGGGGCTGGGTCATGGAGGCCCGCTGCGGTCGGAGCCGGCGGTGGTGCGCGGCAGGGTCATTCGTCACCCCGCTTGCCGTCGGCCCGGGGGGCCGCCGATTCGCTCGGCCACCAGCGCGCGATGCGTTGCGCAGCCCAGTCCTTGCCGCCCAGGCCGAAGGCGAGCGCGAACGCGAACACGATGCCGGCCAGGATGACGAGGAAACTCTCGCGCACGATGTCGCCGCCGATCTGGATCTGGTCCAGCGCGATCAGCACGACGAACACCATGATGGCGTATTGCGCCAGCTTGCCGAGGAAGGCGGCGTCCTGCAGCTTGATGTTGAGGCAATAGGCCGTGACCGCGTCGCCGACGAAGCGCGCGAAATACGAGCCGAAAGCCAGCACGAGTATGGCCACGAAGACGTTGGGCACGAACCACACGACCCGACCGAGCAGGTCGGTGATGTAGGTCAGGCCGAGGCCGTTGAACGCGATCAGCAGCGCGGCCAGGATCACCAGCCAGTACACCAGCAGGCCGACGATGCCCGTGGTGTCGTGCGAGACCCCGCCTTGCTTGAGGAAACCATCCAGGCCGGCGCGCTCGGTCAGCACGTTGAAGTTGACGGCGCGCAGGGCCCGCGTCACCGCGAGATGGGCGACCTTGGCCACCAGCCAGCCGCCCAGCAGGACGAGTGCCGCGATCAGCAGGCGCGGCATGAAGGCCGCTATCTGGTACAGGATGGCCCTGGCGGGCTCCAGTTGAATGGCAAGGGTGTCCATGCGTGTTCCTCCAGTTGGAAATCGATTGTCGTCGTCGTCGTCGTCGGTCCCGCCCGCTCGGCGTCAGCCGGCCGCGGCCGGATGCAGCAGGTCGAGGATGCCGCGCAGCGGCACCGCCGTCCAGTCGATGCGGTTGCCGATCTCGTAGCGCAGTTCGTACAACGCCTTCTCGAGTTCGAGCAGACCCAGCAATGCATCGTCGCCGGCCTGCGACGTGCCGCCGGCCCCTTGCGTGGCCGCATAGGCGCCGAGGAAGGCTTCGCGGGTTGCCGCTTCCCAGTTCCGTGCCGCCTCGGTCAGGCGCGGATCGTATTGTGCATCGGCGTTCATCCGGCGCAGCGCCGACCAGCGGGCGTAGCTGAACGAGCGCAACATGCCGGCGACGTCGCGCAGGGGCGACCCCTTGGCACGCCGCTCGGCGAAGCTGCGTGCCGGCTCGCCCTCGAAGTCGATGATGGTGAAGTCATGGCCGCACACCAGCACCTGGCCCAGATGATAGTCGCCATGGAACCGCGTCTTGACGCGGCCCGCGTGCCCCGGTCCGTTGCCGGAAAACCGTGCGCGCAGCGCCTCCTGCAAGGCCATCACCTCGTGGGCCATGGCTTGCGCCGCCTCGGGCAGGCGATGGACCTGCGCACGCAGCAGCGCCAGCGTCTCGTCGACCTCGTCGCTGCCGCGGGCCAGCAACGCGGCCATGTCGTCGGCGCCCATCGGCTCCGGATCGAAGGCCGCGTGGCCCGTGTTGTGCGCCAGGGCCAGGTGCAGTTCGGCCGTGCGTTGCCCCAGCGTCGCGATCTGGGACAGGAAGCCGCCATGCGTCTCGTCGATGCCCGCGGCGTCCGGCGTATGCGCCATGCGCGTGCGCAGGCCCTCCAGGAAACGCTCGAGGTAGTCGAGCGTGAAAGCCCAGCCGTCCCCCTGGTTGGCCACATGGGCCTGCACCATGGCCAGCGTCATCACCTGGCCGTCGTGGCCGAAATATTCGAGCGCGCCGAGCACCGGTACGCAGTTCGCATACGCCACGTCGTCGGTCAGGAAGCGGCCCATTTCCAGTTCCGGGTTGATGCCCTCGCGCACGCGGCGGTAACCCTTGAGGAACAAGGCCTCGCCGAGCATGATGACCGTGTTGCTGCTGTTGCCGCTGGGCCGCGACACCGGCAATGCGGCGATGTCCAGGTCCTGGGCTGCGAAGCGGCTGCTGGGCCGGAAGCGCAACTGGCCATGTGTGGTGTCCAGGTCCAGGCCGTCGTGCACCGCCGACACCAGGGCCCGGCAAAAGGCCTGGTCGAAATAGGCGTCGCCCATCAGGCCCACGCTGGCCTGCTGGCGCACCTTGGACAAGGCTGCATGGCCCAGCGCCTGCATGCGTTCTTCCTCCAGGTCTTCCCAGGCCAGTGCCAGTGGAGCGAAGTAGGTCGACTCGCCGGGCGGGCCGTCCAGCGCGAGCAGCGGCAGCATCCAGCTCGCACCCGCGTGGTCCCAGATCGCCTGGTCGAGCAGCCGGGCCCGTTCGATGTGGCTGCCCTTGCTCGCGTACCAGCGCTGCAGTTCGATGAAACGCGGCAAGGTGTCGGTCTCGAATTGCGTGCGCATGCGTTCGGCCATGCCCATGCGCCAGGGCATGACCCGGTCGCGGAAGAAACTCGTCCAGCCATCGAACAGCACCAGCGTCGGGGCATCCTGCAACGGCGTGCCTTCCTGGTGCCAGACCGGCATGTCGGCCTCTTTTGACAGTCGGAACCAGTAGAAGCCGTGCGAGGGCAGTGTCAGCAGGTAGGGCAGGTCGCCGATCGGCGGGAACGACACGCGCCCGAGCATCTCGACCGGCACATGGCCCTTCCACGGCGAAAGGTCCAGTTCGACCGGCTGGGCGGACCGCGACAGGTTGAACACCGACAGGATGGTGTCGTCCTCGTAGGTGCTGACATAGGCCAGGATCTTGCGGTTGCCCGGCTTGAGCCAGATGCGCTTGCCGCGACCGAAGGCGTGGCTGGTCTTGCGCACCGCCAGCATGCGCTTGGTCCAGTTCAGCAGCGAGCTGGTGTCGCGCGCCTGGGCCTCGACGTTGAGCGCCTCGTAGCCGTACAGGGCGCCCAGGATGGGCTGCAGGTACAACGTCTGCGGATGCGCCTGCGAGAAGCCGGCATTGCGGTCCGGGCTCCACTGCATCGGCGTGCGCACGCCGTTGCGGTCGCCGACGAAGACGTTGTCGCCCATGCCGATCTCGTCGCCGTAATAGATGATGGGCGAGCCGGGCATCGACAGCAGCATGCTGTTCATCAGCTTGATGGAGTCGATGTCGTTGTCCATCAGCGGCGCCAGGCGCCGGCGGATACCCAGGTTGATGCGCGCGCGCTTGTCGGCGGCATACATGTTGTACATGTAGTCGCGCTCCTTGTTGGTCACCATCTCCAGCGTGAGTTCGTCGTGGTTGCGCAGGAAGATCGCCCACTGGCAGCCGTCGGGAATCTCGGGCGTCTGCTGCATGATCTCGGTGATCGGATGGCGCTCTTCCTGGGCGATGGCCATGTACATGCGCGGCATCAGCGGGAAGTGATACGCCATGTGG
>JBFIDI010000512.1:0-4066 GCA_041581405.1 Burkholderiaceae bacterium | reverse complement strand
GCCGCGATCCAGTGGTCGACCGGCTTGTTGCCGAAGGTGGCCTCCAGGATGTCCTTGAGTGCAGCCTGGTTGGCCGCCCGGTCGGTGGTGGTGGCGAACCGGGGGTCGTCCGGCAAGGCGGGCAATTCGACCACCCGGCACACGGCGAGCCAGAGCTTGTGGTTGCCTGCCGCCACCGCGAAATAACCGTCGCGGGCCTTGAAGGCCTGGTAGGGTGCATTGCGGGGATGGGCGGAACCCAGTTTGCCCGGGCTGACGCCATTGCCGAAATATTCGCTGGTCTGCAATGCGGCGACGCCCAACGTGCAGCCGAACATCGGCACGTCGATGTGTGCGCCGGTGCCGCCGGCGCGCACATGGGCCAGGGATGCGGCAATCGAGAACGCGGCATACAGACCTGACGCGAAGTCGGATAGCGGCACGCCGCACTTGACCGGCGCGCCATCGGCTTCGCCGGTCACGCTCATGACACCGGCGGCGGCCTGTATGGTCAGGTCGAATCCGCCTTCGGTCGCACGCGGGCCGCTCTGGCCATAGGCGGAGATCGAGCAATACAGCAGGCGGGGATGCGCGTCGGCAAAGCTGGCATAACCCAGGCCGAGCCGGTCCATCACGCCGGGACGATTGTTCTCGACCACGATGTCGGCATCCAGGATCAACTGGCGCGCCAGCGCCACGTCGTCGTCTTGCTTGAGGTCGAGCACGATCGAGCGCTTGTTCCGGTTGAGCGACGCGAAGTTCTCGCTGTACCCGTTGCGCAGCGGTGGCCATTGGCGCAAGCCGTCGCCCGCCGGTGGCTCCACCTTCACGACGTCGGCGCCGAGGTCGGCCAGCAGCATGGCGGAAAAAGGGCCGGCGGCGGTCGAGCAGAACTCGATCACGCGAACGCCTGCGAGAGGAAGGTTGGCGGTGGCGGTATGGGTCATGATGGCATTGGGTGTCTCGATGGCGTGGCTGCGTCACGGCCGCGGTTGGGCGGGCCTGGTTCACGCGAGCCGCGGTGACAGTCTGGCATGGTAGCAAGTTCTGCAAAAGACAACTATTGTTCTCAAATGAGGAACCAAGGCGTGACCGAGCGAGGCTAGAGCTCCTACTGCCCGGGTATCGCGGATCGGGCCGTGGCGGTGTCCCGCCGGTCGGCCGGAACTCAGCGCCAGATGGGAAGAGGGCGTCGACCGCCGAGTCGTATCGAGATCTTCTGCGCCGCTTCGATCACCAGCGGCGCGAACTTCTTCAGTTGGGCCGGCTTGAACCGCTCCTTGGGGCCAGACAGCCCGACGGCCGCAATCGTGTTGCCCCTGGCATCGACGATGGGCGCGGCGATTCCGGCCACGTTGATGTTCCATTCGCCGCGATTGACCCCGTAGCCCTGGGCCCGGGTCCGGGCCATTTCGTGCAGGAACTTGGCCGGATCCGTGATCGTCAGCGCGGTGCGCGATGCGAGGTTCTGCGCCAGATGTTCGAGTGCCGAAGGTGTGCGAAACGCCAGCATCGCCTTGCCGGTCGCCACGCAATGTGCGCGTGCCCGGCCGCCGATCTGCGTATAGGCGCGCACCGGGTTCGGGCTCTCGATCTTGTGCACATACACCACGTCGTCGCCGTCGAGCACCGACAAGTGAACGGTTTCGCCGGTGCGTTGCAGCAATTCCTCCATCACGTCCTGGCCATGCAGCTTCAGGTCGAGCTTGGACAACACGGCGGAACCCAGTTCCCACAACTTGATCGACGCCACATAGGCGTTGCCGTCCTCATGGCGGATCACGTAATGGCGCTCGGTCAAGGCCTGCAGCAGGCGATGCACGTTGCTCTTGGCCAGGTTCAGCGTGGTCGCCATCTCGGTCAGCGTCAGCGGCCGGTCGCTATGGGCCAGCAACTCGACGATCTCCAGGCCTTTGAGAAGCGTGTTGTTCATGCGTGATGTACGTGCTGAGTCGTAGGTCCCGACATGCCGAGGGCCGGGACGTTCCTGCGGTTAGACGCCAATCGGCTGCCGGCCGTGATGGTCGCGGCACGGCAGGTCATTGCGTGATTGTCACGGAAGCCGACGGTCGTCGCATGTTGCCGCGGGGCAAACCGTCACGGCAACGTCACCCCCACACCTGCCCCGCCACCCGCATCATGTTCCCGCCCATCACCAGCGCCGCTTCGTCCGCGGTCATGCCGGTGCGTTGCAGCGCGGCCGACATCTGCTGCCAGCTTTCGACCGGCGGATAGGCCGAGCGGTTCAGCTCGCGATCGTAGCCGGCCGATTTCGGCCACCAGTAGGTGGCGTCGTAGTCGCCGGGCGGCGTGTCGTCGAGATCCGGCTGGCTGAAGCTGATGTCCAGGCCGATGCCGACATGCTCGACGCCGACGAGGTCGGCCACGTAGGCGGCGTGGCGCGCCACGTCGTCGGCGGTGGGGGTCTGCGTGCCGAGGAAGAACGACACGCCGTTGACGCAGATGACACCGCCGGTGGCGGCGCTGGCCTTGATCTGTTCGTCCGTGATGTTGCGCCCGTGCTCGACCAGCGCCACCGGGTTCGCGTGGCTGAAGATCACCGGCGCGCTGGACGCGGCCATGATGTCCAGGCTGCACCGGCGCCCGGTGTGCGAGCAGTCCATCAACACGCCGGCGGCGTTGATCGCGGCGACCACCTGGTGGCCCAGCGGCGTGAGGCCTTGTTCGGTGTCGTGGCAACCGCCGGCCACGCTGTTGTTGCGGTTGTAGGCCAGGTGCATCTGGTGCACGCCCAGGCTCTTGTACAGCGCGACCATCTCGGGCTGCTCGAGCAGCGGCATCGCGCCCTCGAGGTCGAAGCCGATGCCGATGCAGCCGGCCGCCTTGGCCGCGTCGATGTCCTGCAGCCGGTTCACCAGCCGGTATTTGTCCGGATGGGCGGCGATGGTGGCGCGGAAACCCGCGATCACGGCCATCACCTGCGGCAAGGGATTCATGTCCATGCCGATGTTGATGGACACGTAGTGCACGCCGGCGGCACGCAGGCGGTCGATAGGCGCAAAGTCCGCGTGCGGGTGCAGCGGCAGGCAGGCGTGGGCTTCCCAGTGGATCATGGCGAGGATTCCATTGCAATGAATAAGAGGAACGCGGAGTCCGCAATCATCACACAAGACCGCCGTGCCGGCCGGCTCCGGGAGTGGTTGCGGCTCAGGCGCGCGCCGTGTCGCGGTTGAATCCGCTGGAGGCCTCCATCAGCTTGCGGGTGTAGTCCTGCGTCACGGCATGTGCGGCCAGGTCGCTCGACGACAGCAACTCGACCGTCTGGCCGCGCTGCATCACCATCAGCTTCTCGCACATGTGGGTGACCACCGCCAGGTCGTGGCTGACCATGATGAAGGTCAGGCCGCGCCTGCGCCGCAGCTCCTCGAGCAGGTTCAGCACCTCGGCCTGCACCGACGCGTCCAGCGCCGACGTGGGTTCGTCGAGCAGCATGACCTGCGGCTCGAGGATCAAGGCCCGCGCGATCGCGATGCGCTGGCGCTGGCCACCCGAGAGCTGGTGCGGATATCGGAAGCGAAAGCCCCGGCCCAGGCCGACTTCGTCGAGCGCGCGTTCGATGCGGGTCTCGGCATCGCCGATGCGGTACAGCTCGACGCTGCCGGCCAGGTGGAGCGCGAGCTCAAGACACCCTGGCGCGACGGCACCACGCACCTGGTGATGAGCCCTCTGGAGTTCATGCAGCGGCTGGCTGCGCTGGTGCCACGGCCCAGGCTGCACCTGATCCGCTTCCATGGTGTGCTGGCCCCGAACGCGAAGCTGCGCTCGCTGGTGGTGCCGCAGGGGCTGCCCAAGGATGAGGAAGTGCCAGGCGTTGCCGCATCCGGCGTCCAGTGCGAGGCCGAGACCGACCAAGTCCGGCCCGCACGCATCAGCTGGGCACGGCTGCTCAAGCGGGTGTTCGACGTCGACATGCAGCACTGCCCGAACTGCGGCGCCGGGGAGCTCAGGATTCAATCGCCGCCATCCTTGAGCGGCCGGTGATCGAGAAGATCCTGAGCCACCTGGGCTTGGCCCCTCAGCCGCCGCCCAAGGGCAGGGTGCGCGAGGCGGGGCTGCACTTCGCTGC
>JBFIDI010000511.1:0-4069 GCA_041581405.1 Burkholderiaceae bacterium | reverse complement strand
GATCACGGTACGACGCCAGCGCAGCCTGCAATTCCTCCTGGGGCACGAGGGTGGCCCCGGTGATGACGAAACCCTTGACAGCCACCGTGGGTTGTTGTCCGTCCACTGCCGCCGCCGCGGCCGGTGCGGCGGGCAGCGTCGATGGCGCGGGCAGCCCCGGCCGGGCCCGTTCGGCTTCGCGCAGCAGGTTGCCGGCATCGGTCTGTTGCGCCAGCACGGGCATCGCGCCGCACGCCCCGGCCACCAGCATCAGCGGGATGTGGCGCAGGCGCGGCAACATGCCGGCCCGGGGCGAGACAGCCCGGTCGGCGGCGCGAGTCGATGAAGTGGAAACCATGCTTTCTCCTGTTGTTGCTGCAAGTCGGTGTGCCTCCGCCGCGGGCGCCATGCCGACTGCGGGACTGGCAGCAATGTAGAAAGCAATCGCGACGGCCTGTCTAAAGAAATGTTCAGACTGCAGCGCACGGTGCACGCGCATGGACCTCCCCATGCAGCCGCACGACAGCAGCGGCGCGTGAAGGGATGGCGAATCTGAAGAAATGTAAAGAGCGCCCGACCGGGCGCCGTGACGACGCCACGGAAACGGCAGTGCAACGGGTCATGCGCCGGTGCGCAAGTCCCGGCGACGACATGGCCGTCAAGGCTGGTAGGTCAGCGTCATCGGCACGTTGTCCGCATAACTGCCCGCGCGCAGCGCCGCCTGCGCCGCCGGCACCTTGCCGTATACCGTGTGCGTCTGTTGGCTGTCGCCCACGGGAAGACTGCCACCGAGCAATCCGCCGATGCTGCCGTTGCCCCAGACCGTGCCATAGGTCGCGCTGGTGAACAGGTTGTAGGCCATCAACGCGCCGCCCTGCGTGGTGTTGAGCATGTAGCGCACGTCGATGCCGTTACCCGCGCCGTGCAGGCTGCCGCCCAGCGCGATGCTGTAACTTGCCGGGCTCGCGATGCCGACACACGACACCGTCACGCTGGCGGTGCTGGTCCGGTCGGTGCTGCTGAGCTTGCCGGGGAAGCCAAAAGGCTGGTAACTGCCGAACGCGATGCCCATGCTGTTCACGG
The DNA here is from genome assembly GCA_041581405.1 of Burkholderiaceae bacterium. Classification (GTDB taxonomy): domain Bacteria; phylum Pseudomonadota; class Gammaproteobacteria; order Burkholderiales; family Burkholderiaceae_C; genus CAISIP01. The sequence continues at coordinate 3,007 of JBFIDI010000511.1, read as the reverse complement.
TGCAGGAACCGGCCAGCACCACACCGGCGCACGAGCAGCCCAGCACCATGGCCAGTGCCGGTCGCAGCCAGCGCGACATGCCGGTCATGGTGCGGTTCCGGCACAGGTCAGCGGGCCGATCGTTCCCGGCATGCCGTCGACGGGTTCGGGTATTGCCAGCTCCAGCCGGCACAGCGCGCCGGGCCAGCGGAGCTCGACCGGCTGCGTACGCTGCGACAGGTCCATCAACCAGACCTCGCCGCGACGACCGAACACGAACTCCGGCCCCTCGGGCAACAGCCGTGCAACGGCGCCGGCCGGCACCGGAGCACCGTCGCCTTGCCGTGCCACGAGCAGGGCCTGGCGCGAGCGGCGCGCCGCGAAGTCCACCACGACCGCACTGCGCGGATACGGTACCACCGACGTCGATACGCTGGATACGACGACATCGAGCGGGAGTTCCTCCGGGTCGATCTCGATCGGGTTGGAGTGCCAGGGCACGAGGCCCGGCACGACAGCGCGGCCCTGCACATCGGTGGTGGCCGCAGCCTGGTAGCTGCGCCGGATGGTCAGGCCCGGAGCACCGTCGACCCTGACCAGCGCCACGCTGCCGCTGCCCGCTGGCCGCGACGCAAACGGCGTGCCGTCGACCCAGCCCAGCGTCCCGCGGCCGACCACGCGCAGCGCCGCGCTGCCGCTGGCGCGCAATGCGGCGTCCAGGGCCCATTCCGATCGGGCCGCGTTGTACGTCAAGCCGCCCTGCAGGCGCTGGGCCTGGCTGTCGCTGGCCTGCAATCGCCAGCCCAGTGCGCTGTCGCCGGACGCGGCGCGCGAGGCGGTGACCGTGGCCTGGCGCGATCCATCCGATGCAGTCTCCAGCCGGTTGGACACACGCAAGCCCGACTCCAGCGGCATCGTCAGCGACACCGCGGCAAACCAGCTGCGGTCGCGCTCGAGCCGCCGGTTGACCGAGACATTGACGCTGGCATTGCCGGGCAGCGCAAAGCCCAGTGTCAGCCCGAGCAATTGCACCATCTCGCCATCCCAGCGGCTCTGGCGCACGTAACCCACACCGGCGCTGGCCTGGCCACCGATCGGCCCGCCCAGGCTGAACAGCCAGCGCTCGCGCACGCGCGGCGCGCGTGTCGCGGCATCGACCTCTTCGCCGAACGGCGCGAAGCCCCGGCTCGCGTGTTCGTACTGCAAGGTCGCACTACCCGCCTTGGTGCTGCGTTGCAGGCCCAGGCGCAGCAGTTCGCCGCGCTCGTTCTGTCCCGCCGCACCCAAGGTGGAGGCCGCCAGCGCCAGCCGCGCAGCACCCCACGTGCCCACGACGCCGGTGAACTCGACTCCGGCGGCCTTGCGCACGCGCTGCAGTTCCAGCCGCGCCTCTCCGGTCACGCGCGGATGCAGGCCCTGACGCCAGGACAACGCGGCGAACGCATCGCCATACCGGCTCTGGTCCCCATAACCGGTACGCAAGCGGCCGGCCTCGAATGAAAAATCATGCAGACCCGGCGCCAGCAGTTGCGGCGCCGCGTAATACTCCTGGCGCACGATGGTCTCGCGACCGAGCAGGTCGCGTACCACCACCGCCACTTCGCCGGCGCCACTGGCCAGCGGCAGATTGCGCAGTTCGAACGGCCCGGGAGGCACCCTCTCACTGAAGCGCCGGTTGTTGTTCACCAGCACGTCGACGACGGACGGGAGCGCGGCGTCTGCGGACAGGCCGAATTGCGGCGCCGTGACGAAACCGGGCTGCATGCCGAAATCCCGGCCCCAGCGCACCCCCGCGAAACGCACCGGCCGGCTCCAGCCGCCCGCAACCCCAACCGTGTCACCGACCACCAGTGTCTCCATCCGATGCGGCAGGTCATACCGCCAATAACTGTCCAGGCGTTGTGCACGGAGCCGGCCCTGACCCGCATCGCGCACCAGCGCCGACGTCACCAGGTTGCCGAAGGGCCCGAATCCAACCAGTTCAAGCGTGCTGCCGACGCTGGTCGAACGCCCGACGTGGGTCGCCGCGACGTCGTAATTGAGCATCACACCGGGCGCCGGCAGCGTCGGCTGCAGGTTCTGGCGCTGCCCCGGTCCGATACCCGATCCGACGAACGCATCGGGCGACGCCTCGATGTCCAGCCGCAGCTGCTGCCGGTCCAGCCGCACGTGTACACCGTCGATCGCGTCGATCGCGTGCGCTCGGGCACCGTCCTCCATCGCGAAGGTCTGCGCCTGCGGCATCAGTCGGGCCTGCGCCCACACATCGACCGGCATCAACCACGGGCCGCCGGCCTTGCGTTCGATACGCACCACGTCCTTCAGGGCCTGGCGGTTCACCACCACGTCCACCAGCAGCACCTCGGAGCGTGCGTGAGCAGCTGCAGCTGCGGCTGCCGGTGGCACGACCGCCGGATCGGCCGCCAACGCCAGGCTGGCGGACCCCGGCAGCAGCAACCCCAGCCAGGGCACGACCAGGCTCCACGCACGGCCGCGCCACGGCCCGGATTGCCCTTGGTGCGCTGTGCGCGATGCCATCGTCGGAGACCCCTGAGCGCCCGGCCTGCGCTCAGAAACCGGCGGCATCGGCCTGCAGCAAGCCCGCGTTGACCGTCTTCGCCGCGACCCCACGCACCGGACCGGCCTGCCCCGCGGCCAGGGGAATGCGCCATTCGCGCTCTGCACCCGCGAGCATATTGATCCCGGCCTGCAGCACCAGCGGCTGCTGCCAGCCGTCACCGGCCAGTTCGATGGCGCGGATCTTCACGCGCCGATTGCCATCATTGCGCAGCCGCACGCAGGCCTGCGGCGGTGCCGCTGTTTCGGATGCGGATGCGGCTCCCGGCGCGCAAGGCATCCAGCGCAGCGCGTACACCACCTTTACGGCGGGTGCGATCATCACCGGGAGCTTGTGCGAGAGCTTGAAGTTCACTGCACTCGGCGCAGTGCCGGCCACATCGCGGGTGATGTTTTCCAGCAGGATCCAGTAGCTGCGCTCGACCGGCGCCGGCGCGCGGCTGCGCAGCAT
>JBFIDI010000510.1:0-4105 GCA_041581405.1 Burkholderiaceae bacterium | reverse complement strand
CGCCACGACGAAGTGGTCGCGGCCGAATTCCCGCAACTGCGCCTCCCAGGCGAACCAGAACTCCGGGAAGCCGTGCAGGAACAACATCAATGGCCGGCCGGGTTCGCCGGCCTGGGCATGGTGCAGGCTCAGGACGTTGACGCGGGTGCGGGCGAAGGTGATCGTGTCGGTCGGCATCGGTGTCGCGTGTCCTGGGTTGCGTCGGGTGGTGTCGGGGGCCGACCGGCGCCCGGCCGGCGCGCCGGTCCGGGGCGGAAGATCAGAGCTCCTCGACGCGGCGGGCCGGGTAGCTGTCCCAGGCCTGGCAGCCCGGGCACTGCCAGAAATGCTGCTTGGCCTCGAATCCGCAGGCCGCGCAGCGGTAACGCGTCAGCGGCTTGACCGCGTGGTCGAGCGCACGTTGCACCGAGGGCTGGACCGGTGCCTGCGCCTCGCCCGCGATCCAGCGTGACGCCGCCACCAGCGAGGGTTCTTTCTCGAGGTGGCGCAGGTACCACTGGCGCGTCTCGGCCGGGTTCTGGCCGAGGTGGGTCTCGAGCGTGACGATGGCCTCCAGGCAGTCGATGCAGGGCGCCTCGGCGTAGTGCGCCTTGATGCGTTCGAGCACCTGGTGTGCCTGCCCGCTGGCGATGCCGAGCTGGGCCAGGTGAGCGGCAATCAGCGGCACCGCCGCCGGCGCAACGTCGTGGACCGATTGCAGCGTCGCCAGCGCCCGGGCCGGATCGCCGCGTTGTCCCAGCAACTTGGCCAGTTCGATGCGCGGCCGCGGGGCGTCGGGAGCGTTGCGGATCGCCTGTTCCAGCAGTTTCTGCGCCGCCTCCGGTTCATGGGCGGCCAGGTGCGCGGCGCTTTGTTCGCACAGGTAGTGGGCCAGCCGACCGGAAAAGCTGCCGTGTTCGGCATCCTCCAGCCGTTGTGCCACCTCGGCTGCCCGTACCCAGTCGCGTGAGCGCTCGTAGTTGGCCAGCAGGGCCAGCCGGGCCTCGGACTGGAACGGTGTGCCTTCGAGCTTGAGCAAGGCCTCTTCGGCGCGGTCGAGCAGGCCGGCGCGCAGGTAGTCCAGCGCCAGCGCATGCTGGGCCCGGTGGCGGTCGGCCGAGCTGAGGTCGCCGCGCGAGAGCAGGTGCTGGTGCACCCGCACCGCACGTTCGTATTCGCCGCGCCGGCGAAACAGGTTGCCCAGCGCGAAATGCAGCTCCGATGTGTCCGGATCGTTCTGGACTGCTTCGATGAAGGCATCGATGGCCTGGTCCTGCTGTTCGTTGAGCAGGAAGTTGAGCCCGCGGAAATAGGCCTTGGGCGCGCGGCGATTCTCCAGCCGCAGCTGGCGCAGGTCGAAGCGCGATGCGGCCCAGCCGAGAACAAAGGCGACGGGAAGGCTCAGCAGCAGCCAGCTGATGTCAAAGTCCATGCGCTGCGCCAGGGTGGGGCGGTGGTTCCGCGTTCGGGGTTGTCGCGGTCGGCGAAGCCTGCACACGCTGCGCCATGTCGCTGCGCCGCCAGCGCCGCGGGGCCATGCCCAGGACGCCGACGACCAGGCCGACGGCGAACGCGGCAAGCACGATCAGCACCATCGGGCTGCGCCACTGCTGGCCGAAGAACAGATGCAGGCTGGCCTCGTGCTGGTTGTTCAGCGCAAAGGCAAACAGCGTGAAAAAGATCAATGCCTTGAGCACCCACTTGAGCAACCGGATGGCGTTCTTCATGGGGATCGATTCTACGGGGGGCCACTGTCGGCGGCGACGGTGCGCCGACGGGGCATGAGACGGCGGCCACGGGGCGGTTCTTGCCCGCGGCAGCGGCGCGGCGGCGGCTAGGCGCGGCGCTTGTCGACTTCGCCGGGCGCCAGCGTATCGGCGGTTCGACGATCGACCGCCTCGCGCAAGGCCTTGCCGGGCTTGAAATGGGGAACCCGCTTTTCGGGTATCGCGACGCTTTCGCCACTGCGCGGGTTACGTCCCATGCGTGGAGGGCGCCGATTGATCGAGAAACTGCCGAAGCCGCGGATTTCGATCCGGTGTCCGGCCACCAGGGCGTCGTTCATCGCGTCGAGGATCGCCTTGACGGCAAACTCCGCATCGCGGTGGGTGAGTTGCCCAAACCGGTTGGCCAACAACTCAACGAGATCCGATCGGGTCATGGTAGGTGTCGAAAAAAGGACAAGGTCGTGACGCGCACGCAGGGTGGCGCGCCACGACCTTGTGGTCAGGCAACGATCAGTTGTTGTCCAGTTTGGCGCGCAGCAAGGCGCCCAGGCTGGTCGTGCCGGCGTTTTCACGCTGGGAGCTCTGGCTCAGGCTGGCCATGGCTTCCTGCTGGTCCACCGCATCCTTGGCCTTGATCGACAGCTGGATGTTGCGGGTCTTGCGATCCACGTTGACCACCACCGCGGTGACTTCGTCGCCTTCCTTGAGCACGTTGCGCGCGTCTTCGACGCGGTCACGGCTGATCTCGGAGGCACGCAGGTAGGCGATGATGTCGTTGCCCAGGTCGATCTCGGCACCTTTCGGGTCCACGGTCTTGACCTTGCCGGTCACGATCTGGCCCTTGTCATTCACCGACACGAAGGTCGTGAACGGGTCGGAGTCGAGCTGCTTGATGCCCAGCGAGATACGCTCGCGGTCGACGTCGACGGCCAGCACCAGGGCTTCGACTTCCTGGCCCTTCTTGTAGTTGCGCACGGCAGCTTCGCCCGGCTCGTTCCAGCTCAGGTCGGACAGGTGCACCAGGCCGTCGATGCCGGCGGCCAGGCCGACGAACACGCCGAAGTCGGTGATCGACTTGATCGGGCCCTTGACGCGGTCGCCGCGCTTGGTGTTCTGCGCGAATTCCTGCCACGGGTTGGCCTTGCACTGCTTCATGCCCAGGCTGATGCGGCGCTTGTCTTCGTCGATCTCGAGGACCATGACTTCGACTTCTTCGCCCAGCGTGACGATCTTGCTCGGAGCCACGTTCTTGTTGGTCCAGTCCATCTCGGACACGTGGACCAGGCCTTCGATGCCCGGCTCGAGTTCGACGAACGCGCCGTAGTCGGCGATGTTCGTGATCTTGCCGAACATGCGGGTGCCTTGCGGGTAACGGCGGTTCACGCCCATCCACGGATCGTCGCCCATCTGCTTCAGACCCAGCGAGACACGGTTCTTCTCGGTGTCGAACTTCAGGATCTTGGCCATCAGTTCCTGGCCGGCAGTGACCACTTCGCTCGGGTGACGGACACGGCGCCATGCCATGTCGGTGATGTGCAACAGACCGTCGATACCGCCGAGGTCGACGAACGCGCCGTATTCGGTGATGTTCTTGACGACGCCGTGGACGATGGCGCCTTCCTTCAGCGTGGCCATCAGCTTGGCGCGCTCTTCGCCCATGCTGGCTTCAACCACAGCGCGGCGCGACAACACGACGTTGTTGCGCTTGCGGTCGAGCTTGATGACCTTGAATTCCATGGTCTTGTTTTCGTACGGCGTCAGATCCTTGGTCGGACGGGTGTCGACCAGGGAGCCCGGCAGGAATGCGCGGATGCCGTTGACCAACACGGTCAGGCCGCCCTTGACCTTGCCGCTGGTGGTGCCGGTGACGAATTCGCCGGACTCGAGCGATTTCTCGAGCGACATCCAGGATGCGAGGCGCTTGGCGGTGTCACGGCTGACGATGGTGTCGCCGTAACCGTTTTCCATGGCAACGATTGCCACGGAGACGAATTCGCCGATCTGGCATTCAAGTTCGCCCTTGTCGTTCTTGAATTCGGAAATTGGAACGTAGGCTTCGGATTTCAGGCCGGCGTTAACGACCACAAAGTTGTGTTCGATACGCACCACTTCGGCGGTCACGACCTCGCCAACGCGGGTTTCGGAGGCCTTCAGTGATTCTTCAAACAGATCGGCAAAAGATTCAGACATTGTGCTTGCGGATAAACCGCGGGTTAAGTTGTACCACCACACGACCAGTGCGCCATTGAGGCACGAGGGGAGTCGTGTGGACGATCACGCTGGCCTGAGCCAGCGCAAGTTTTGTTCGCAGCGTTCTCAAATGCTGCGAAACGGCTGCAAGCCTTGCCACCAGCCCAACACGGTGTCGACCGATTCATCGATCGTCAGCTCCGAGTTGT
>JBFIDI010000509.1:0-4108 GCA_041581405.1 Burkholderiaceae bacterium | reverse complement strand
TGGGCATATTCGTCGACCAGATCAGCATGATGATGATCACGCTGCCGATCTTCATGCCGATCGTGCAGGTGCTGGCCATCGACCCGGTGTGGTTCGGCGTGATGTTCCTCATCTGCATGCAGATGGGCCTGTTGCTGCCGCCCCATGGCCTGCTGCTGATGACCATGCGCGGTGTCGCCCCTCCGTCGGTGACGATGGCCCATATCTTCGTGGCCGTCATACCCTACGTGGCGATGAGCCTGATCCTGCTCACGGCCGTGTTCTTCCTGCCAGGGATTGCAACCTGGCTGCCGGGCTGGATAGGCTGAGCCTCAAGACGGCAGTTGAACGCACCCGATCGCACCCCGCCGGACATGTGACGGACTCACCCCATAGGTGAGCCTCGTCGCGGCAAGGACGCTTCGCGCTCATGCCCGCCGCGTCTTGCGCGTGCCGGTGGATGTCGGCGACCGCGTCGAGCCCGGGCAATTGCTGGCCGAGATGGACCCGCTCGCCCTGGACGAACGGTTGCGTGCGCTCGACGTGATGCGCATCCTGCGCGACATGGCCTAGCACTACCAGACCACGCGCATCGTCGTGACGCACGAAAAATAAGATCTTTTCACCCTTTCGCCGGCTGCACACCCTCCGCGACGCCAGCACCGAGGAATAAGCCGGCCAGGGATGGGGCTGTAGGACCTGGCACAGCCGCATCCATCCCCTCCTTCCTATGCCAGGAGCATCCCTGACAAGCTCCCGATTGCTCAAGGCCCTGGCAGTTTCTGCCATTGTGTTCGGTGCGTTGGCCGTCGCGGGCGGCGGATGTGCGCTGTTCGGCCACGCCACGGACCGCACCACGCTGGGCCATCGCGCGGACTACGTGTCACGGATCGACTTCCTCGCCGGATTCGCTGATGTCGCGGCCGGCACGGGCCTGCGGTGCGCCCGGCGCTGGGGTGCAGTGTTGTCCGCCGTGCTGGCACTGGTCACCGCAGCGATTGCCACGGCGCGCGGCTGCCACGTGATGGTTGGCGCCTACCAGATGTGCACCGCTGGAGTGCTCACGCTGAAGTCGGGCTTCTGGGCCGTCGTCAGCTTGGTTACGTGACGCAACCTGCTACGGGGCCGCTCCCACGCGGTGCTGCTCCTATTTTGAACGGCGCGAACACGCGCCCGCTCAGGGGCTCTTGGGCGGGTAACCCATTCCCTTGTGCATCTCCGACATGTCGACCATACCGCTGCTGTTCTTGCGCATGCGGTCGTACATCGCGGCGTGGTGGGCCATGAACTCCTCCCGGGAGATCATGCCGTCCTTGTTCACGTCCATGGCCTGCATGCCCATGCCACCCATCATGGCGCCGCTTCCGCCGCCGCCCCCATGCATCGCGCCATGCCGCGTCATGCGGTCTTGCGCACAGCCGGAAAGAAGTGCGGTCAGTACAAGGGCGCCCAGGCCCAACAATATTGATTTGCGCATGGCTTGCTACTCCGTTTCAATAATCGATCAATCCAACAGTCACTCCGGCGCGGGCACTGCTGGACCGCTGGGAGTGGATTCAGGCGAATGACCAGCAAGTCCGAAGACGCGCTGCACATGACCTCGGTCCATTAGAAGCCCACCGATTCGGCCGCGGCTTGCGCCAGCGCAGATACCGTGCGTTTTTTGCCTCGGCGAGACCTGCGGGACCGGCGCAAGCTGCAGTCAAGACGCATCGACTGGCGAAACGCCACGGCAACAACCCTGAAAACGTCCACGGTGTGCCCGTCCACGGTTTTCTGGAGGCGCACGGTTCAAGCCCTTCGCCAGCAAGGATGCGGTCCGGCTTGCGGCGCTGGACTGGGCCACCGAACACCGATTGCAAACCCTGCCCGACGCTGCACGTTCCGCGCGTTTGCCCTGTGCGGCGCCGCGCGCAGTGTTCGACACCCCGGTTGCCTTCGTCGCCGCGCATCCGGGCGTTCCGCGCCCGGTGCTGCATCAGCAATCATCCCCACCTTCCAGCGGCCGTACCGCATCCGCGACGGCAAGCCAGCATACCGGTGGTGCAACGGCCCGGCCCCGAAAATCCGCCGCGTCAGCCGGCAATCCGCGCCGCGATGGTCTTGGTCACCGTATACGCCTGCACCCCCTCGCGCCCCTTCTCCCGCCCGTAGCCCGATCGGCGGTTGCCGCCAAACGGCAAGGCGACGCTGCCGGCCCAGTAATCGTTGATCGTCACCTGTCCCGCATCCACATCGCGCGCCATGCGCAGTGCGCGTCCGATGTCGCGGCTGTAGATGCCGGCCACCAGCGCGTAGTCGGTGCCGTTGGCCAGCGCCAGGGCGTGATCGTCGTCGTCGGCGATCTGCACCGCCAGCACCGGGCCGAAGATCTCCTCGCGCACGCAGGCATCGTCGGGGGGCAGGTCGTCCAGGATCGTCGGCCGGTAGAACCAGCCGGTATCGCGCGCGTCGTCGCCGCCTTCCATGCCGCCGGCCAGCACCGTGCGCCCGCGTTCGCGCGCAGCCTCCACGCAGGCCGCGATGCGCGCAAGCTGCTGATCGGAGTTGATGGCGCCGACATCCGGCCCGCGCAGGCCGTGGCCCACGCGCAGCGCCCCCGTCTTCGCGGCCAGGCGTTCGAGCAACTGCCCATGAATGGAACGATGCACCACCAGACGCGAGCCGGCCGAGCAGACCTGGCCGGCGTTCGCATAGATGGCCCACAAGGCGCCCTCGCTGGCCGCCTGGACGTCGCAGTCCGACAGCGCGATCAACGGCGACTTGCCTCCGAGCTCCAGTGTCAGGCTGGCGATGTTGGCCGCCGCCGCCATTGCCACCCGGATGCCGGTTGGCACCGACCCGGTGAAGGTCACGTGCCGCACCGCCGGATGCGCCACCAGCGCCGCACCGGCCGTCGTACCCAGTCCGGTGACGACGTTCACGACACCGGGCGGCAGGCCTGCGTCCAGCAGCAACTGCCCGAGCAGCAAGGCGGTGAACGGCGTTGTCTCTGCCGGCTTGGCGACCACCGCACAACCCGCGGCCAATGCCGGCGCAACGCTGCGCACAAAGGTCGAGGTCGGATAATTCCACGGAATGATGTGCGCGGTGACACCCACCGGCTCGCGCAGGCTCCACGCCATGTGGTCAGGTCCCATCGGCATCGACGCGCCCTCGAGCGTGTCGGCCACACCGGCGTAATACGCGAACATGCGCGCCGCGCCGGCGACGTCGCCGCGCGCCTCGGCCAGCGTCTTTCCGGAGTCCAGCGCCTCGACGAAGGCCAGCGACTCGGCGCGTTCACGCACCAGGCGCGCCGCGTTGCCCAGTACCTGGCAACGTTCGGCCGGAGCGGTGCGCCGCCAGGCGGCCAAGCCGCGGGTGGCGGCCTGCACCGCAAGCGCCACGTCTTCGGCATCGCCGGCCGCGAACGCCGCAAATGGCCGCCCGGTACCCGGGTCGCTGCTGTCCATCGTCGCGCCCGACGCCGCGGCCTGCAGCCGGCCATCGATCAGATGGCCGCTCGGCAAATCAGGGACGGTGCCGTGCTCCAGATAGGAGGCCGCCAGCATATCGGCAGTGATCGTCATACCCGCACCTCGCTGCATTGGTAGCCGGCCGAAGCCAGCCACTGCGGATTGATCTCCACGCCCCAGCCCGGACCTGCCGGTATGCGCGCCTTGCCATCGCGGATCGCAAACGGATCCCCGAGAAACAGGTTCTGTTGCCAAGGGTAATACTCCGGTCCTTCGATCGAGAACTCCAGGTATTTGCCGGCATTCGGAATCGCACCGAGCAAATGCATGGTGCAGATCGTCACCAGCGACAGGTTGGCGCTGTGTGGCGTGCACGGCAGGCCGGCATCGGCGGCCATGCGCGCAACCTGCAGCGTACGCGACAGGCCGCCCATGTACATGACATCGGGCTGCACAACGTCGACGGCATGCATCGCCAACATCCGCTCCCAGGTCGCCAGATCCCAGTCCTGCTCGCCGCCGGTAACATCGATCGACAAGGCCTGCGTGACGCTGCGGGTCTGTTCCAGCTCCCAGTAGGGACAGGGTTCCTCGAAATGGCCGACGCCCTCGGCTTCGAGCAGGCGGCCGACCTCGATCGCACGGGCGGGCGAAAATCCGCTGTTGGCGTC
>JBFIDI010000508.1:0-4109 GCA_041581405.1 Burkholderiaceae bacterium | reverse complement strand
GACCTGCTTGAAGCGGTCGAAATCCATGAACAGGACGGCAAAGTGGTAACCAGGCTGCTCCCGATGGCGCGCCAGCGCGGCGGCGATCTGGTCGGTCACCACGGCGCGGTTCGGCAGGGACGTGAGGCTGTCGGTGCGGGCGCTGTCGCGCAGCGTCTGCTCGAGGCGTTTTTGTGCCGACACGTCGACGATGCAGGCAACGGCCCCCTGGACCCGGCCGCTGTCGTCGAGCAGGGGCTCGACATTGACGAGGGTCCAGAAGATGCTTCCGTCGGCGCGGTGGTAACCGACGAGCTCGTTGCGGATCTGCACGCCGTAACGCAGGCTGCGCACCACCGGCCGCTGGATCTCGGGCAGTTCCGACTGGTCGCCGCGCACCGGCGCTCCGAGCGCGTGCACCGCTGCGTTGATCGCATCGAACTGCCCCACCTGCTCCGGCCCCAGGCCCAGCATGTCGATCGCCGCGGCATTGCAGTCGACCACCCGCGACTCTTTCGAGAACACCAGCACGCCCGTGGGCAAGGCTTCGAACAGGGCCCGTCGCTGCTGGCGCGAGCGCACCCGTTCGTCGATGTTCGATGCCACGACGACCCAGGACACGACCCGGCCGCCCGCATCGTGCAGCGGCTGGATATCGACCATGGTCCAGATGCGGCTGCCGGACTTGGTCACGATCTGGATCTCGCCCGCCGCCGCCTGGCCCTTGCTCATGCTTTCGCGGTACACCAGCGCCTCGCGTGTCGGGCGCTCCTCGAGCTGCAGCAGCGGCCCGAGGAACTTGCCGCGCACCTCCTCCAGCGTGTAGCCGGTCAGCGTGACGAAGCTGGGATTGACCCAGTCCACCCGCCGCCGCTCGTTGAGCACCACCACGCCGTTGGCCGTGTGTTCGGCCACCAGCGCCAGGCGCCGCATCTGGTCGGCCTGCGCCTGCACCTGCCCGTATTGGCGCGCCACGAAACGCGCCGTCGGCTCGACGACGGCCAGCGCCAGCAGCACCATCAGGCCGATCACCAGCATCGTGGCGCCCAGCATGGTGCGCGAAGCGTCCAGGTTGTGCAGCCGTGCGGACAGGCGCGCCTGCTCGGACAAGGCCTGCGCGCTGGCGTAGTAGTCCGGCGCCTGGGCATGGATCGTCATCAGGCTGGCGTGTACGCCGGCCGTGTCGCCGGATTCGCGTGCGCGGATCAGCGCCTCGACATCGTCGAAGAACTGCTCGCGCGCCAGGCGCCAGGCCCGCGCCGTCGCCATCACGCGGCCGACCTCCTCCGAGCCGCGGCCCAGCTGCTCGTGCAGCATCTCCTCGAGCCGCTGCGCCTGGCTGCGGGCCTCGACCAGTCCGCGTGCCAGCAGGTGGGGCGCGGCCTCACTGGCGTTCTGGGTGGCCAGCAGGCTCAGCCGCTGGCTGAACAGGCGCTGCGCGCCGGCCAGCGCAATGATCTCCCCGTCGGTGGAGCGCAACTGCTCGGTGCGCCAGTTCTGCCAGGCCTGCGCGGCCAGGACCAGCGCGATCAGGGTCAACATGCCCAGCATGGCCACGCGCACCCGCAGGCCCGCACGCGCGCCGGCACGACGCGCCTGCGGGTCTACCGGAATGGCGTCGTCCGGCCCGTGCACGCCGCTGCCGCCGCTCAGCGCAGAGCGCCGCGCATCTGCTCGATCACCGCGCGGTAATCGGGTTGGCCGAAGATGGCGCTGCCGGCCACGAAGGTGTCGGCGCCGGCGTCCGCCACCGCGCGGATATTGCCGACCTTGATGCCGCCGTCGACCTCCAGCCGGATGTCCTTGCCGCTGGCATCGATGCGCCGGCGCACGTCGGCGATCTTGCGCAGTGCCGAATCGATGAAACCTTGCCCGCCGAAGCCCGGATTCACGCTCATGACCAGGATCAGGTCGATGTCGTCGATCACCCAGTCCAGCACGTCGAGCGGCTGGGCCGGGTTGAACACCAGCCCGGCCTTGCAGCCGGCGCCGGTGATGGCCTGGATGCTGCGGTGCACATGGCCGCTGGCATCCGGATGAAAACTGATCAGGTCGGCGCCGGCCTGGGCAAAGGCGGCCGCCAGCGCATCGACCGGCTGCACCATCAGGTGCACGTCGATCGGCACGGCCACACCGTCGGCGGTGCGGGCGTGGGGTTTGAGGGCGGCGCACACCATGGGGCCGAAGGTCAGGTTGGGCACGTAATGGTTGTCCATCACGTCGAAGTGGATCCAGTCGGCGCCGGCGGCGATGACATCACTCACCTCGGCGCCCAGGCGCGCAAAGTCGGCAGACAGGATGGACGGGGCGATGCGGAAGGTCATGGTGTACGGTCTTGTGGCGCGGGTTGGATCAATCCGGCATTTTCGCAGTTAGCATAGCGCCATGCCCAAGTACCAGTTTCAGGTGGACGTGCAGCCGCGATACCTGCCCGAGCAGTCGGCGCCGCAACAAGGGCTTTACGTTTTTGCCTACACGATCAGCATCTCCAATATCGGCACGATCGCGGCACAGTTGATATCGCGCAGCTGGAACGTCAACGATGCCGCAGGCCATACCGAGAAGGTCCGGGGCCTGGGCGTGGTCGGCCAGCAACCGTTCCTGCACCCCGGCGAGAAGTTCGAATACACCAGCGGGACACGCCTGCGCACCCCGACCGGGACCATGCATGGCAGCTATTTCTTCGTCGCCGAAGACGGCGAACGCTTCGAGATCGACATTCCGATGTTCGTGCTCGACGCACTCAGCGCCAGTGGCGGCAAACCCACGCTGCATTGACGCCGCGGCAATGTCGCTGTCGGCCCCGCACCCGGCACGGCGCCCCCCGCGAGCGCGCCACGCATCACGACCATGGGCGAATTCGACCTGATCGAACGGTATTTCCGGCAACCGGTGCGCCGCGCCGCGCTCGGCGTGGGCGACGATTGCGCGCTGCTGCGTGTCGCGCCGGGCCACCAGCTTGCCGTGTCGTCCGACATGCTGGTGCAGGGCCGCCATTTTCTCGAAGACACCGATCCGTACGCGCTGGGGCACAAGGCCCTGGCGGTGAACCTGAGCGACCTGGCGGCCTGCGGCGCACAACCGCTGGCGTTCACGCTGGCCTTGGCGCTGCCGGCGGCCGAGCCGCGCTGGCTGGAGCCGTTCGCGCAAGGCCTGCTCGCACTGGCCCACGCCCACGACTGCGAACTGGTCGGTGGCGACACCACGGCCGGGCCGCTGACCATCTGCATCACCGTGTTCGGCGAAGTGCCCGCGGGTGGCGGCACTGGCCCGGCGCTGCTGCGCAGCGGCGCGCGCGCCGGCGACGACGTCTATGTCAGCGGCACGCTGGGCGATGCGCGGCTGGCGCTCGAGGCCGTGCGTGGCCAATGGACACTGCCGCCGGACCTGACCGCGGTGGCGACCACGCGCCTGCACCAGCCCACGCCTCGGGTCGCGCTGGGCATGGCGCTGCGTGGCATCGCCCATGCCGCGATCGACGTCAGCGACGGCCTGCTCGGCGACCTGGGCCATGTATTGCAGGCCAGCGGCGTCGGCGCCGAATTGCGGATTCCCGCCCCGCGGCATCTGATGGCCTGTGGCGGCGACGCGCTCGACGCCTGCGTGCCGCCCGAGCACCAGCTCGCCTGCGTGCTGGCCGGCGGCGACGACTACGAGCTCGCGTTCACCGCGGCGCCGCAGCAACGCGAAGCCGTGGCGGCCGCGTCCCGCGCCAGCGCCACGCCGGTCACGCGGATCGGACGCATCGTGGCCACGCCCGGCGTGCGGGTGCACGACACCCGCGGCATGCCGATCAGCGGCAACTGGCGCTCGTTCGACCATTTCGGTTGATTCGCGCTGCATCGACAGGAAAATCGACCCATGCCCGATTCGAACGACGACGAACACATGCTCGACGCGGCGATCGCCACCGCGCGCCGGAGCCCGAACCGCGTGCGCCATGTCGGCGCCGTATTGCAACCGTCCGATGGCGGTGCGCCGCTGCATGCCTGCAACGACTTTCCACACGGCGTGGCCGATACGGAGGCGCGCCACGCGGGCGACGGCCGCCTGATCTGGATGGAGCATGCCGAACGCAACGTGATCTTCGCGGCGGCGCGCGCCGGCCGCAGCACCGCCGGTGCGCGCCT
>JBFIDI010000507.1:0-4121 GCA_041581405.1 Burkholderiaceae bacterium | reverse complement strand
GCGCAGATGTAGGTCGACTGCACGATCAGCGGCGCGACGGTGCTCGGCAGGATGTGGCGACGCAGCAGCTTGCCCACGCGCGTGCCGTTCGAACGCGCCGCCTCGACGAAGGGCAGGTCGCGCACGGACAGCACCACGGCCCGCACCAGCCGGGTGACGCGCGGAATCTCGGGGATGGCGATCGCGATGATGACCACGGTGACGCTCGAGCCGAGCAGGGCGACCAGCGCAATCGCCAGCAGGATGGCCGGTATCGCCATGATGCCGTCCATCAGCCGCATGATGATGGCGTCGAAGGCCTTGAAATAACCCGCCAGCAGGCCGATGACCGAGCCGCCGATGATGGTGATGACGGCCACCGACAGGCCGACGATCAGCGAGATGCGCGCGCCGTACACCATGCGTGCGAACACGTCGCGGCCCAGGGCGTCGGTGCCGAGCCAGAACTCGGCGGACGGACCCTTGAGGCGGTTGATCGGCTCGAAGATGATGGGGTCGCGCGCGATCCAGGGCGCCAGCACCGCGGCCAGCGTGATCACGATCAGCAGCAGGCCGCCGATGACGATGGTGGGATGGCGCCGGATGAACTCCGACGTATCGGAACGGGATGCGGGTGTGACGGCGTCCATCAGCTGTACCGGATGCGGGGGTCGAGGAAGCTGTACGAGATGTCGATCGCCAGGTTGATCAGCACGTAGACACCGGCGAAGATGATCATCGTGCCCTGGATGATCGGGTAGTCGCGCCGCGCGATCGCGTCGACGACCAACCGGCCGATGCCGGGAATGTTGAACACGCTCTCGGTGATGACCACGCCCGAGATCAGCAGCGCGATGCCGATGCCGATCACGGTGATGATCGGAACGGCGGCGTTCTTGAGCGCATGGCGCAGCAGCATCGGCATCGTCGAGACACCCTTGGCGCTGGCCGTGCGAATATAGTCCTCGGCCAGCACCTCGAGCATGCTGGCGCGGGTGATGCGCGCGATCAGCGCGACATAGGCCAGGCCGAGCGCGAACGACGGCAGGATCAGGTGGCTGAGCCAGATCCAGAATCCCTGCGACATCTCCTTGTAGCCCTGCACCGGCAGCAGCCGCCATTTCAGCGACACGTAATAGACCATGATGTAGCCGACCACGAACACCGGCACCGAGAAGCCGGTCACGGCCAGCCCCATCACCGCGCGATCGAGCAGCGAGCCGGCCTTCCAGGCCGCCAGCACGCCCAGCGTGACCGCGATGGTGACGGCGACGATCAGCGTCGTGATGGTCAGCGAGATCGTCGGCCCCATGCGCTGCTCGACCAGCGTGGTGACCGGAATGCCGGAGAACATCGACACGCCGAGGTCTCCCTTGAGCGTGGACCAGCCCCAGGTGGCGAATTGCTCGAGCAGCGGCCGGTCCAGGCCCAGGTTGGTGCGGATCTTGGCGATGTTCTCGGGCGTGGCGTTGTCGCCGGCGATGATGGCCGCCGGATCGCCCGGCGCCAGGTGCAGCAACGAAAACACGAAGACACCCACCACCAGCATGACGGGTATGACACCGAGAAGACGACGAATGATGTAGGAGAGCATCAGCGGGCCAGGAGTGGATGTGACGGGCGCAGGATGGGCACGCCGGACCCGGCGCGGCCCGCACAGGCGGCGCCGGGCCGTCTGCCGGACCGGCCGCCGTCGTCAACGGCCGGGTTGCAATGAATCACATCGACTCAGGCGTAACGCTCCACGTTCCACCATGGGATGACCTCGGGCACGGTCAGCAGGCCGCGCAGCCGGTCGGCACGGTAGGCCGCCGGCTGGGTCCACTGGCCGGTCTTGACGTCGTGCACGTATTCGATCATGTTCTTGTTCATCTTGCGTGCCACGGCCTTGCGTGCCTCGAGGGTCGGCGCGGCCGCCCATTCGTTGCGCAGCTGCTCGTGCATGGGGTTGTCCGGCCAGCCGAACCAGGCCTTGGTGCCGTTGGCCGCATGGCCCGACAACGCGATCGGGCTCGACGTGGCGTTGCCGCCGCCCCAGGTGAAGAACACGTTCCAGCCGCCTTCGGACGGGGGTTTCTGCACCGACCGGCGCGTGACCACCGCACCCCAGTCGGTCGAGGCCAGCTCGACGTTGAAACCGACCTGGCGCAGGTTCTGCGCGATCACCAGCATGGTCTGGTTCATCACGTGGATGTTGGTCGCATGCAGGCAGATGATGGGCTTGCCGTCGTAGCCCGACTGCTTGAGCAGCTCGCGCGCCTTGGCCTGGCGCTCGGCCATCGGCGCACCCAGCATCAGTGCCTCGGAGCCGTCCTCGACACCCATGGGCGAGCCGCAGGTGAAGTGCGAGCCGCAGGTGCGGTAGTAGTCCTTGTTGCCGATCGCAGCGCGCTGGATGTCTTCCTGGTTGATCGCGATCTGCGCGGCCCGGCGCGCCAGCACGTTGTTGAACGGCGGGTGCAGATGGTTGAGCCGGGTGTATCCGACGTTGCCGAACTTGTTGAACACCTCGACCTTGACGCCGGGCGCGGCCTGCAGCGCGGGCAGGATGTCGATCGGCGGAACCTCGAAGAAGTCAACCTCGCCGGTCATCAGCGCCGAGGCGGCCGTCTGCGCATCGGGCATGATGTCCCAGATCACGCGGTCGAGCTTGACGACCTTGCCGCCGGCGATGCCCGAGGCCGCCTCGCTGCGCGGCACGTAGTCGGGATTGCGCTCGTAGACGACCCGGCTGCCGGGACGGTATTCGGACTCGACGAACCGGAACGGGCCCGAGCCGATGTGCTTGGTGATCTGGGTGTTGGGATCGGTGGCCGCGATCTCGGCCTTCATCATGAAACACACCGGTGTGCTGGTCTTGGCCAGCGCGTCGATCAGCAGGCCGTACGGCTCCTTGAGCACGATGCGGAAGGTTTTCTCGTCGACCACGGGTGTATCGGCGACGCGCGCGAACAGGTGGGTGCCGGCTCCGTCCTTGGCTTGCCAGCGGCGGATCGAGGCCACGCAGTCGCGCGCCGTGACCGGTGTGCCGTCGTGCCACTTCAGGCCGGGACGCAACTCGAAGGTATAGGTCTTCTTGTCGGCCGAGATGTCGGTCTTGCCCACCATCTGCGGCTGCGGATTGAAGTTGGCGTCGATGCCGAACAAGGTGTCGTACATCATGGCGCCGTGGTAGGCCGCCATGTTCTGCGTGGTCCAGATCGGGTCGAGCACGTTGAGGTCGCCGTGGGGCACCATACGCGCCTCGCGGGGTGGCCTGGCCTGTGCACGTACCAGCAACGGGGTGCCGACACCTGCCACTGCTGCTGCGGCCACACCTGCTGTCAGAACGGTACGCCGTGAATGGGTCATCGAAGCATCTCCTAGTGAACGGCTGTTGTCTCGACCGGCAGGCACCGGCATTGCAGCCATGGTTATGGGTCCGAATTTATTTAAGCACATTCAACTGGGGTGGGCAAGCACGCAGATCAACCGCGAAACACGCACACGAAACGAATGGGCGCTTGACAGCATGCTGCAGTCATTGCAGCACGCAAGCCGCGCCCACGCTGTCGATCAGCGGTCGGGTCGTTGTCCGCCGGGTTGTCGCACGTCGGCGGCGCCGGTGGGCTCACGGCACCCGGGCCAGCGTGTCGACCAGCCGCCGGGCGACGACCTGTTCGTCGCCCGGATGCAGGTTGCAGGGGTCGAGGTCGAAATAGCCCAGGTCGGTCTGGTAGTCGCGCACCATGACCGGCGGCTCGCCACGCGCCAGCGCGTCGGCCAGCGTGCGTGCACTCCAGCCGCCGTCCGGCGCGACCTGCACGCGCAGGCGTTGCAGCGGATTGCCGGTCGGGTCGTCGACGCGGCTGCAGCGCACTGCGGCGAACGGCTGCAGGGCCTGCTGCCACCGGTCGAGCGCCGCGCCTTCGCGCGCCCGGATCGCGCCATGGTCGCGCTGCTGCCAGGCGCGCAGCGCCGCCATCACGCCGGCGATGCTCTCCTTGCCGACCTTCATGCCGCGGCCGATGCCGCGGTTCTGCAGGCGCGCTGCGCGCACGAGGTCGGCGCGCCCGGCGACGATGCCCGAGGTCGGCCCGCCGAGGAACTTGTGTCCGCTGTACACGACGACGTCGGCGCCGCGTGCCAGGAAGCCGCGCAGG
>JBFIDI010000506.1:0-4145 GCA_041581405.1 Burkholderiaceae bacterium | reverse complement strand
GTGCCACCGAGACACGCTGGCGCATGCCGCCGGACAACTGGGCCGGCTTCTTGTCGGCCGCCGCGCTCAGGCCGACCATGGCGATGTAGTGCTTCACGCGCGCGGCGCGTTGCGCCGCCGGTTGTCCGGCACAGACCTGGTCCACGGCCAGCGCGATGTTCTGCTGGACGGTGAGCCAGGGCATCAGCGAATAACTCTGGAACACGACCCCGCGATCCGGGCCGGGGCCGGTGATGGCCCGGCCGTTCTTGCGCACGTCGCCGCTGTCGGCGCGCAGCAGGCCGGCCAGCAGGTTGACCAGCGTGGTCTTGCCGCTGCCGGAAAAGCCGACGATGGCGACGAACTCGCCGGGCTCGACCCGCAGGTTCAGTCCCGCGAGGACCTCGGTGCGGCCCGCGCCGCTGCCGTAACTCTTGCAGACATCGCGCAATTCGAGCGCGGCGGCGCCGGGCACCGCATTCAGCGTGGGGGTGTCGGCGACCGGTTCGAGTGGCGGCGCCGGCGGGATATGCAGGGCGACAGGGGTTCGCATCGCGAAGGTCATGGTGCTGTGCTCCGGTCTACTTGTGTTCGACCGCGTTCTGCAGCAGCTGCATCAGGCGATCGAGTGCGAATCCGATCAGGCCGATCGTCAGTACCGCGACCATGATGCGGCTCAGCGAGTCGGAGCTGCCGTTCTGGAACTCGTCCCAGACGAACTTGCCCAGGCCCGGGTTCTGCGCCAGCATTTCCGCCGCGATCAGCACCATCCAGCCCACGCCCAGCGACAGCCGCATGCCGGTGAAGATGTAGGGCAGGGCCGAGGGCAGGATGATGCGGCGCACCCGCGTGCCCAGCGGCAGCTGCAACACCTTGCCGACGTTGACCAGGTCCTTGTCGACCGAGGTCACGCCCACCGCGGTGTTGATCAGCGTGGTCCAGAGCGAACACAGCGTCACGGTGATGGCCGAGATCAGGAACGACTTCTGGAACATCGGCGTGCCGCTGGTGACATACACCGCGCTGACGATCAGCGTCACGATGGGCAGCCAGGCCAGCGGCGAGACCGGCCGGAAGATCTGCACGATCGGGTTGATCGCCGCCTGCACGATGCGCGAGGAGCCCGCCAGGATGCCCAGCGGCACGGCCACCACGGTGGCCAGCAGGAAGCCGGTGAACACCGTGACCAGGCTGGTGACGATCTGGTCCAGGAAGGTCGGCTTGCCGTTGTAGACGAAATTGCGCGGCTGGTAGCTCGGGTCCTCGGCCAGGCGCTCCTTGTTGCGCGCGTCCTGGCGCTGGTAGAACGCGGCGCTGCGGCGCCGCTCGTTCAGGTGGTCGGCCCACAACACCTGCGTCTGCTCGAGCACCTGCACCGGACCGGGAAAGGCGCCCAGGCTGGTTTCGATGCGCGGCGCGATGCCGGCCCACAACGCGACGAACAACACCAGTGCCAGCAGCGGCACGACGAGCGCCGTGCCCATGCCGCGTGCGAGCGCACGCGGGTCGCGGTTGGCGCCGCCAAACATTTTCAGTACGCGTTCCATGTCGGAGTCCTCCTGTGCGTCGGATCAGAGTGTGTCGCTCGGCTTGAGGCCGATCTTGAACTTGCCCAGGTATTCGTTGGGCTTGCGGCCGTCGTAGACGATGCCGTCGATGAAGCCGTCCTGCGGGCCCTTGAAGCCGTCGGTCCTGGCCGGGAAGTCGCTGTCCTTGGCCTTGCCGTCGGCCACCAGCGCCTTGGCCGCCTGCATGTAGACGTCGGGCAGGTAGACCTTTTTCGCGATGTCCATGTACCAGCTGTCGGGCTTGGTCTCGGTGATCTGGCCCCAGCGGCGCATCTGCGTCAGGTACCAGATGGCGTCGCTGTAGAACGGATAGGTCGCGAACTGGCGGAAGAAGACGTTGAAGTCCGGTGCCGGCCGCTTGTCGCCCTTCTCGAACTCGAAGCTGCCGGTCATGCTGTTGCCGATCACCTCCTCGTCGGCGCCGACGTAGTTCGATTTCGACAACATCTTGACCGCCTCGACGCGGTTGGCCATGCTGGCGTCGAGCCACATGCAGGCGCGGATCAGCGCCTTGACGACGGCCACGTGGGTGTTCGGGTGCTTGTCGGCCCAGCCGCGTGTGACGCCGAACACCTTCTCCGGGTTGTGTTTCCAGATCTGGTGGTCGGTGATGACCGGCACGCCGATACCCTTGAACACGGCCTGCTGGTTCCAGGGTTCACCGACGCAATAACCGTGGATGGTGCCGGCTTCCATCGTCGAGGGCATCTGCGGCGGCGGCGTCACCGACAGCAGGACGTCGGCGCTCTTGGTGCCGCTGATGTCGTTGCTGGTGTAGTAACCCGGATGCAGGCCGCCGGCGGCGAGCCAGTAGCGCAGTTCGTAGTTGTGCGTCGACACTGGGAACACCATGCCCATCTTGAACGGCTTGCCCTGCGACTTCCACTTGTCGACCACCTTCTTCAGTGCGGTCGCCTGGATCGGATGCTTGACCTTGCCGCCTTCCTTGGGCAGCAGCGGCTTCATCTCGTTCCAGACGGCGTTCGAGACGGTGATGGCGTTGCCGTTGAGGTCCATGCTGAACGCGGTGACGATGTCGGCCTTGGTGCCGAAACCGATGGTGGCGCCCAGCGGTTGGCCGGCCAGCATGTGGGCGCCGTCGAGCTGGCCGTCGATGACGCGGTCCAGCAGCACCTTCCAGTTCGCCTGGGCCTCGAGCGAGACGTTCAGGCCTTCGTCCTCGAAGTAGTGTTTCTCGTAGGCCACGACCAGCGGTGCGCAGTCGGTGAGCTTGATGAAGCCGAACTTCAGCGATTCCTTCTCGGGCCGTGCGGCCCGGGACTGCGCGCCCGCGGGCAGGCCCACGGCGCTCGAACCGACGAGGGCCGTGGCGCCGGCCAGGAAGCGGCGCCGGGGCAGGGGATGGGGGTTGTGGGTCATGGTGGGCTCCAGTGGGGGTCGTTGAAATCGTCGTCAGGCGGTGGTGACCGGGTCCGATGCGTGGCGCGGCCTGGCCTGCACCGCGAAACCATCGGCGTAGCGGGCCGGATCCGATCCGTCCCACACCACGCCATCGATCAGGCGGCTGGTGCGCATGTCGCCCTCGGGTGCGGACACGCCGAGTTGCGATGCGGCTTGCCGGTACAGCGCGGTCTGGTTGATGGCGCGTGCGGTGGCCAGGTAGTCGGGATGCTCGCGCAGCAGGCCCCAGCGCTTGAACTGGGTCAGGAACCACATGCCGTCCGACAGGTAGGGGTGGTTGACCTGTCCGTCGTCGAAGAATCGCATCGGGTGCGCGTCGCGCCATTGCCGGCCCAGGCCGTCCTGGTAGTGCCCCAGGATGCGTTCGCGGATCACGTCCACCGGCACGTTGACGTACGACTTGCCGGCAATGGTCTGTGCCATGCGCATGCGGTTGTCGGCGCTGGCGTCGATCCAGCGGCTGGCCTCGAGGACCGCCATGATCACGGCGCGGGCGGTGTTCGGATACCGCTGCGCGAAGTCGCCCCGCGTGGCCAGCACCTTCTCCGGATGGTCGGGCCAGACGTCCTGCGATGCCGCGGCATGGACCGATACGCCCTCCATGATGCCGACATGGTTCCAGGGTTCGCCGGCGGAGAACCCGTCGATCGAGCCCTTGCGCACATAACCGACCATCTGCGCCGGCGGCACGACGATGGAGCGGATTTCCGTCAGCGGGTCGACGCCGCCGCTGGCCAGCCAGTAGTTCATCCACATGGCGTGTGTGCCGGTGGGAAAGGTCTGGGCGAAGGTGTAGGCGCGCGGTTCGCGGCGCATCAGCGCGCACAACGAGGCAAGGTCGGTCGCGCCTTTTTCGGCCAGCGGCCGTGCCAGCGACAGACCCTGGCCATTGCGGTTGAGCGTCATCAGCACTGCCATGTCGACCGCCGCCGTGCCCATGCCCAGGTGGATGCCGTACACCATGCCGTACAAGGCCTGCGCCATGTCCAGGCTGCCGTGCACCAGCTTGTCGCGCACGCCGGCCCAGCTCGATTCGCGATGGGGCACGATGGTCACGCCATGCTTGCGGTCGAATCCCAGCTCATGGGCCATCACGATGCTGGCGCAATCGGTCAGGGCCATGGTGCCGACATGGACCGTGTCGCGTTCGGGCGCGTCGCTGCCGCGGGACGCGGG
>JBFIDI010000505.1:0-4146 GCA_041581405.1 Burkholderiaceae bacterium | reverse complement strand
GTTTCATCGAAGCGATCCGGCCCAGCCTGGCCAAAGGCTTCGACGGCGGCGTGTACTGACCCGAGCCAGCATCTCAGCCGCCATCGCGCGAAATCAGTTGATCTGCGCGAGTTCTGCGTGGGGCAGCAGGCTGCTGCCGCCGCGCGGCCATTCCACCAGCACGCCGCTGGCGGTCTGCGCCACCACATAACCGTCGGTACGACGAATCGAGCCACCGCGAACATGGTTGACGCGGTCGCCCGCATTGAAATTCTGTTGCGGCGAGACGAACAGGGACTTGAGGAACATCAGGATGCTCATGGTAGGTAAACAGCTAGGTTGGTTGAGGAAAAGTCGCGCAGAACGAGATCAGCTGTGCGCGCGCAGCCACTGGCGTTCGCGATACTCGAGTTCGGTGGCCGTGCGGGCACCCGAAAGATAAGTCTCGACAGCGCGTTGATCCTGCTGGTCGGAATGACGACCATAGGCCAGGTAAGCGGTCCGCAGGGCGGAGAAAATGAAATATACGTGGTTCACGATGCGGGTCTGGCGACCGCACTAGGTGCGGCCACCGACAGGTATTAGGGAAAACCCTGATTCTCCCACAACGCAAAAGCGCTTCCACATGCTTGGTGCGAAATACCACTACCACGCACGGGGTTGGCGCAAGGAACGCACCGGAATGAGGCGATTCGCGCCAGATCTTGTCCAGGACCCGCCATGCCGGCTCGCGCCTGGCGTACCGCCAGGACGACTTTTTCCCTGTTGGCGAGCGCGACGAATCGCGCGCGGCGCGCTGGCGACGCCGGCTCAGCTCAACTGGGTCAGTTGCTCGGCCACGACCTCGGTCGACTGCGGCCGGACCAGTTTGCCGACCTCCTTGCCGTCGCGCAGGAAGACCAGCGTCGGCCACAACTGCACGCCAAACGAGCGGCCCAGCGCGCGACCCGCGCCGTCTTCAACCTTGATATGACGTACTGCGTGCCCTTGAAGCGCGGCCTCGATCAGCGGCCGGGTCGCGTTGCATACGCCGCACCAGTTGGTGCCGAAATCGAGCACGACCGGCCCGGTCAAGGCATCGATGTCGTCGCGCAAGGGTTGCTCGGTCGCGTAGGGCTCGCTCATCCGATGATTATCAGCTGTTGTCCTTGACCGTCGCGCTCGGCCCGTTGGTCTTCACCGAGGTGATCCCGTTGTCACGTCCGGAGGTGCTGGCGTACATCTGGCTGGTGCCGATGATCTGGTGGTTACCCGCCTTCAGGTTGAAATAGGCACGGCCGTCGGATGCTTCCTTGCGGTCGTAACGTGCATCGTTCGGGCTGTTCGTCTGCACCGACACGATTCCGTTTTGCGCCGCCGCCTTGCTCTCGTATTGCTCGCTGCGCAGGATGGTTTCGCTGTTACCTGCCTTCAGCACGAATGCGAATTGCCCTTTGTCATTCTTGTTGAGTTCGTACCAGCCTGCCATGGAATCTCCTTGAAATGATGAAAATGAAACCAGATCCTAGCAGCGCATCGGCCACTCGCAGCGCAGATCATGCCCCTGCTGCGGATGTTTTACAAAGCCCGCGATCGCCCCTGCCCTGACACCCGCTGCGGCCTTGCACTGCCCAGACATGCTGCGCGAGACGCGGCTCGGCCAGGTTTGCCGTTCCGATGCGCCCGCGTTAGGATGGCCACAGGAGGGAAATTTCCATGTGTCCTGCTCCGGCCCTGCATCTGCACGTACCCGAACCGTCCGGGCGTCCCGGCCGCGAGACCGATTTCTCCTATCTGCACCTGTCGCCGGCCGGTGCGGTGCGGCGCCCGCCGGTCGACGCCACGCCGGTGAGCACGAGCGACCTGGCCTACAGCCTGATCCGGGTGATCGACGACGAGGGCAAGGCCCAGGGTCCCTGGGCACCCGAGCTCAGCACCGATCAGTTGCGCGCCGGTTTACGCGCCATGTTGAAGACGCGGGCCTACGACGCCCGCATGTTGATTGCACAGCGGCAGAAGAAGATCTCCTTCTACATGCTCTGCCTGGGCGAAGAAGCGATTGCAACCGCCCATGCACAGGCGCTGCAGCCCGGCGACATGAACTTCCCCAGTTACCGCCAGCAAGGCCTGCTGCTGGCACGCGACGATATCGACATGGTGGAGATGATCTGCCAGCTGATGTCGAACGAAAAGGACCCGATCAAGGGGCGCCAGTTGCCGGTCATGTATTCGTACAAGCGGGCCGGCTTCTTTTCCATCTCCGGCAACCTGGCCACGCAGGTGATACAGGCGGTGGGCTGGGGCATGGCCTCGGCGATCAAGGGCGATTCGCGGATCGCGTCGGCCTGGATCGGCGACGGCGCGACTGCCGAGGCCGACTTCCACACCGCCCTGACCTTTGCCCATGTCTACCGCGCGCCGGTGATCATGAACGTGGTCAACAACCAGTGGGCGATCTCGACCTTCCAGGCGATTGCCGGCGGCGAGTCCACCACGTTTGCGGCGCGCGGCGTGGGTTGTGGCATCGCCTCGGTGCGGGTCGACGGCAACGACTACCTGGCGGTGTATGCCGCTTCACGCTGGGCCGCCGAACGCGCACGCAGCAACCTGGGGCCCACGCTGATCGAATGGGTGACCTACCGCGGCGGCGCGCATTCGACGTCCGACGACCCCTCACGTTACCGGCCGGCCGACGACTGGTCCCATTTCCCGCTCGGCGATCCGATCGAGCGCCTGCGTCGGCATCTGCAAGGCCTGGGAGCCTGGTCCGACGAGGAGCATGAGGCGACCCGCAAGGAACTCGACGCACAGGTCGGGGCCGCGCTGAAGAAGGCCGAGTCGTACGGTTCGCTGACCGGAGGCCATCTGGCCGATGCCGCAACAATGTTCGACGATGTATACGAGCATGTACCGGCACACCTGCAACGCCAGCGACACGAATTGCTCGGAGGCTGACACCATGCAGATGACGATGATCCAGGCCTTGCGTTCGGCAATGGACGTGATGCTGGCGCGCGACGACAACGTGGTCATCTACGGCCAGGATGTCGGCTATTTCGGTGGCGTGTTCCGCTGTACCGACGGCCTGCAGAAAAAATACGGACGCTCGCGGGTCTTCGATGCACCGATCTCGGAAGGTGGCATCGTCGGCTCGGCCATCGGCATGGCGGCCTATGGACTGCGACCGGTGGTCGAGGTGCAATTTGCCGACTACTTCTACCCTGCCTGTGACCAGATCGTGTCGGAGGCCGCGCGACTGCGTTATCGCTCGGCCGGCGACTTCACCGCGCCGCTGACGATACGCATGCCGTGTGGCGGCGGCATCTACGGCGGGCAGACGCACAGCCAGAGCCCCGAGGCCTTGTTCACCCATGTCAGCGGGCTGCGCACCGTGATGCCGTCCAACCCGTACGACGCCAAGGGCCTGCTGATCAGCTGCATCGAGAACAACGATCCGGTGATTTTCCTGGAGCCCAAGCGCCTGTACAACGGCCCGTTCGACGGCCACCACGACAAGCCGGCCACGCCGTGGACCGGCCATGCGCTGGCCGAGGTGCCCGAAGGCCACTACACCGTGCCGCTGGACAGCGCCACGGTGTTCCGCACCGGCGGCGAACTCACGGTATTGACCTACGGCACCATGGTCTACGTGTCCGAGGCGGCCGCCAACGAAAGCGGCGTCGACGCCGAGATCATCGACCTGCGCAGCATCTGGCCGCTGGACCTGCCGACCATCGTCGCGTCGGTCAAGAAGACCGGGCGCTGCGTCGTCGTGCACGAGGCCACGCGCACCAGCGGCTTCGGCGCCGAACTCGCCGCGCTGGTGCAGGAGCACTGTTTCTACCACCTGGAGGCGCCGATCGAACGTGTCACCGGCTGGGACACACCCTACCCGCATGCCCAGGAGTGGGCGTATTTCCCCGGCCCGGCGCGTGTGGCGGCCGCTTTGCAACGCACCATGGAGGCATGACGACGATGGCAAACCATACCGTCAAGATGCCCGACCTGGGCGAAGGCATCACCGAGGTCGAGGTCGTCGCCTGGCATGTGAAGGTCGGCGACACCGTGGCGGAAGACCAGGTGCTGGCCGACGTGATGACCGACAAGGCCACGGTCGAGATTCCGTCGCCGGTGGCCGGCAAGGTGTCCCGGCTCGGTGGCGATGTCGGTGAGGTGCTGGCTGTGGGT
>JBFIDI010000504.1:0-4148 GCA_041581405.1 Burkholderiaceae bacterium | reverse complement strand
GTGATGCAGATCGCCAGGTCGAGTTCGGCCTCGACCGCCTCCCAGATCGCGGCAGCTGCACCTGCCGGCGGAACATAGATCACCGATACGGTGGCGCCGGTCTGGGCGGCAGCATCCTTGACCGAGCCGAAGATCGGGATACCGAAGATCGACTCGCCGGCCTTCTTCGGATGGACGCCTGCGACGAAGCAGTTCTTGCCGTTCGCGTATTCCTGGCACTTCTCGGTATGGAACTGACCGGTCTTGCCGGTAATGCCCTGCGTGATGACCTTGGTGTCTTTGTTGATCAGAATGCTCACTTGAACTCCTTCACCACCGGGGCGCCGTCATGCCGGACCGTTTGCGGCCGGCTCTGGCACCCCTGTGTCTTGTTGGTTGACCTGAGGGCGGGTTACTGAACAGCCGCCACGACCTTCTGCGCCGCCTCGGCCATCGTGTCGGCACTGATGATCGGCAGGCCGGACTCGGCCAGCATCTTCTTGCCCAGCTCTTCGTTGGTGCCCTTCATCCGGACCACCAGTGGCACGCTGAGGTTGGTCGCACGGCAGGCGGTGATCACGCCGGTGGCGATGGTGTCGCACTTCATGATGCCGCCGAAGATGTTGACCAGGATCGCCTTGACCTTGTCGTTCTTGAGCATGATCTTGAAGGCCTCGGTCACCTTCTCCGGCGTGGCGCCGCCGCCGACGTCCAGGAAGTTGGCCGGCTCGGCGCCATACAGCTTGATGGTGTCCATCGTCGCCATCGCCAGGCCGGCACCATTGACCAGGCAGCCGATCGTGCCATCGAGGCTGATGTAGGCCAGGTCGAACTTGCTGGCCTCGACCTCGGCCGGGTCTTCCTCGTCCAGGTCGCGGTAGGCCACGATCTCGGCCTGACGGAACAAGGCGTTGGAGTCGAAGTTGAACTTGGCGTCGAGCGCCTTGATGCCGCCGCCGCCTTCGAGGATCAGCGGATTGATCTCGACCAGCGAGGCGTCGGTGTCCATGTAGCACTGGTAGAGCTTCTTGAGCACGTCGACGCATTGCGCGACGGAGCCGGCCGGCACACCGATGCCGTTGGCCAGTTCGGTCGCCTGCGCGTCGGTCAGGCCGGTGGCCGGGTCGACGAACACCTTGAGGATCTTCTCGGGTGTTGCGTGGGCCACCTCCTCGATGTCCATGCCGCCTTCGGACGAGGCCATCAGGGCGACACGTTGCGTGGCCCGGTCGGTCACGACCGAGACGTAATATTCTTTCTTGATGTCGGCGCCGTCCTCGATCAGCAGGCGGCGGACCTTCTGGCCTTCGGGGCCGGTCTGGTGCGTAACCAGCTGCATGCCCAGGATCTCGCCGGCCAGCGTCTTGACTTCGTCGATGGAACGCGCCAGCTTGACGCCGCCGCCCTTGCCGCGGCCGCCCGCATGGATCTGGGCCTTGACCACCCACACCGGACCACCGAGCTTTTGCGCCGCCTCGACCGCCTCCTGAACCGTGAATGCCGCAATGCCGCGTGGCACCGGCACACCGAATTTGCGCAAGATTTCCTTGCCTTGGTACTCGTGAATCTTCATGAGGTTTCTCTCGGGATAGGAACAAACCCACGGCGCTGGCAGACCCGTCCGGTTGCCAGCCCATAGTGGACACCGAAGCCATCAAATGTATCATGGTGCAATGCGGCATTCGCTGCGAGAAATACGTAGCTCGATTGCGGCACGTAGAGCCAGGAACGAAAGGGGCCCGCGATGGCGACAGTATTCATTGACGGCGAAGCCGGCACCACGGGACTGCAGATCCGCGAACGCCTGCAGGCCATGCAAGGTGTCGAGATGGTCAGCATCGCGCCGGAATTGCGCAAGGACCCGAACGCCAAGCGCGCGCTGATGGCGCAGGTCGACCTGGTCATCCTGTGCCTGCACGACGACGCCGCGCGCGAGTCGGTGGCGATGATCGACGACATCGCCAGGACGTCCGGAAAGCCCGGTCCGCGCATCATCGACGCGTCCACGGCGCACCGCACGGCGCCGGACTGGGTGTTCGGCTTCCCGGAACTGGCCGCCGGCCAGCGCGAGGCGGTGGCCAAGGCCGACCGCGTCAGCAACCCCGGCTGTTATGCCACCGGCGCGATCGCGCTGATCCGTCCGCTGATCGACGCCGGCGTGTTGCCGGCCGACTACCCCTTGTGCCTGCCGTCGGTCAGCGGCTACTCGGGTGGCGGCCGCACGATGATCGAGGCCTACGAGGCCGGCAGCGCGCCCGCCTACGAACTGTACGGACTCGGCCTCAAGCACAAGCATGTGCCCGAGATCATGCGCCATACGGGCTTGACGCGGCGCCCGCTGTTCGTTCCGTCGGTCGGCAATTTCCGCCAGGGCATGCTGGTGCAGATGCCGCTGCACCTGGACACGCTGCCCGGCAAACCGGCGGCGCGCGACCTGCACGATGCATTGGCGAAACACTATGCCGGCAGCGAATGGGTCACGGTGGAGCCCGTCCCCGACGACGGCAAGCTCGACGCGCTGGCGCTGGTGGACACCAACAAGATGGAACTGCGTGTGTTCGCCAACGACGCCGGCAAGGACGGCTTCGCCCATGCCGTGCTGATTGCACGCCTGGACAACCTGGGCAAGGGTGCCAGCGGCGCGGCGGTGCAAAACCTCAGGCTGATGCTCGGCCTGTAGCCGCCCGCGCACCGCCCACCCCACGCCGGCAAACGCCGGTACCTGCCGGTATCCGCCGGCAGGTGAAGCATCGCGTCGACGCGTCAGGCGCCCGACGCGTCGGACATCGCGTCGAGCAGTTCGTCGGCGCCGGACACCACGCGGCGTATCGTGTCGCCGGAGAAGCCGCGCGAGGCCAGGAAACGCATCTGGCGTGCCCGCTGCGCGGCGTCGGTGGCGACGGGGGCAGGACCATCGCCGCCGTCGTCGCGATGGCCGAACTTCTTGCGCCACACCTGGCGTGCGCGCTCGAGTTCGGTCGCCTGCAGCGCGGCCAATGCCGCAGCCGCCTCGTCACCCCCAACACCCTTGTGCTGCAGTTCCTGCCGGATGCGGGCCACGCCCAGCTTGCCGGCACGCTGGTGCACGACGGATTCGACGACACGTTGCGCGTCGATGAAACCCTTGGCCTGCAATTCGTCGAGCACCTTGCGCAACTGCCCGGGCTCGACCTCGTGCCGGCGCAGCTTGCGTTCGAGCTCGGTGCGGGAATGCTCGCGCGTGGAGAGCAGGCGCAAGGCGCGGCCCTTGAGCGAGGGCGGGGGCAGCGGCATCGTCGTCAGGCTGCGGCTTCCGCCTTCTTGCCCTTGGCAGGCTTGGCGCCACCCCCATCGGTGCGCTCGGGCAGCAGCGGGATGCCCAGCGACTCGCGCACCTTGTTCTCGATCTCGCGCGCCAGCTCCGGGTTCTCGCGCAGGAACTCGCGTGCGTTGTCGCGCCCCTGGCCGATCTTCTCGCCGTTGTAGGCATACCAGGCGCCGGACTTGTCGAGGATCTGGGCGTTCACGCCCATGTCGATGATCTCGCCGTGGCGGCTGATGCCTTCGCCGAACAGGATGTCGAACTCGGCGGTCTTGAACGGCGGCGCGACCTTGTTCTTGACGATCTTGACCTTGGTCTCGTTGCCGATCGACTCGTCGCCTTTCTTGATGGTGCCGGTGCGGCGGATGTCCAGGCGCACCGAGGCGTAGAACTTCAGCGCATTGCCGCCGGTGGTGGTCTCGGGGCTGCCGAACATGACGCCGATCTTCATCCGGATCTGGTTGATGAAGATCACCATGCAGTTGGTCTTCTTGATGTGGGCGGTCAGCTTGCGCAGCGCCTGGCTCATCAGCCGCGCCTGCAGGCCGGGCAGGGAGTCGCCCATCTCGCCTTCGAGTTCGGCCTTGGGCGTGAGCGCCGCCACCGAGTCGATGACCACCATGTCGACCGCGCCCGAACGCACCAGCATGTCGGTGATCTCGAGTGCCTGATCGCCGGTGTCGGGCTGCGACACCAGCAGGTCGTCCACGTTCACCCCGAGCTTGCCGGCATACACGGGATCGAGCGCGTGCTCGGCATCGACGAATGCCGCCGTGCCGCCCTGCTTCTGGCACTGCGCAATGGCCTGCAGCGTGAGCGTCGTCTTGCCGGAGGACTCCGGCCCGTAGATCTCCACGACGCGTCCGCG
>JBFIDI010000503.1:0-4179 GCA_041581405.1 Burkholderiaceae bacterium | reverse complement strand
CTGCGTCGGCGCCGCCACGCGGGCGTCAGCCGGCCCGGTCGCGCCGCACCAGGTGCGAGCCGAACATCAGGAACTGCTCGGCTTCGCGCGCAATCCGCGCCACCAGTGCACCGGCATCTTCCACGTCGGTGATCAGGTCGACACCCTCGCCGGCCCATACCACGGTGTTGTCGCAGTCGCCGCTGGCCGCGGCCGCCTGGTAGGCGCTGCGCTGGGGCTCCAGCGCCTCCTGGAGTTCGCGCTCGCGCCCGTGCCAGCGCGAGACGAAATCGTTGCGCAGTGCGCGCCCGGTATGGCGCGTCGGCCACGAATAACCACGCACCTGGTCGAACACGCGGGTGCGCACGGTGGCCTCGGCCTGCGCCACCATCAGGCGGCGCTTGGCCGCGGCCGAGGCCAGGGCCTGCGGCGTGGCGTAGAAACGCGTGCCCATCAACGCGCCATGCGCGCCCAGCATCAGCGCGGCGGCCAGCCCCCGCCCGTCGACGATGCCGCCGGCTGCGATGACCGGTATCGGCGCGACAAGGTCGACGATGGCCGGCACCAGCGGCAGCGTGGCGCGTTCACCGCCGTGCCCGCCGGCCTCCGTACCCTGCGCGACGATCAGGTCGGCCCCGGCCTCGAGCGCCAGTTGCGCGCCTTCGCGGTCCTGCACCTGGCAGATGAGCCGGCAACCGGCGGCATTGACCAGCCGCCCGAGCCGGCGCGGATCGCCGAACGACAGCATCACCGCGTCGGGCCGCGCCGCCAGCACCTGCTCGACGATGGCATCGTCGGCGGCCCAGGTGATCAGGCCCACGCCCCAGCGTTTGCGCGTGCCCTTCCTGACCAGCGCCAGTTCGCGCTCGAGCCACGTTGCGTCGCCGTACC
The DNA here is from genome assembly GCA_041581405.1 of Burkholderiaceae bacterium. Classification (GTDB taxonomy): domain Bacteria; phylum Pseudomonadota; class Gammaproteobacteria; order Burkholderiales; family Burkholderiaceae_C; genus CAISIP01. Next base: position 3,309 of record JBFIDI010000503.1, on the reverse strand, counting down.
CCCCGCCCACCATGCCGAGCCCGCCGGCATTGGATACCGCGGCGGCCAGCAGGCCGCCGGACACCGCCCCCATGGGTGCGAGCACGAGCGGCGCACTCAATCCGAACATATCGGTCAAACGGGTTCCGATCATGATTCAACCTCCCAGCCCGGCAGCGGGCGACCAGGCGCTCTCGCAGGTCGCGCCGTCGATCTCGACCATGAAATCGATATCGAAGCCCGGGTTTTCACAGACACCGTCGCGGGTATAGCCGCGCGGATTGCAGACCACGCGGGTGTCGCCCAGCGTGTAGTCGAAACTGTCGTGGGTGTGGCCGTGCACCCACAGGTCGACCGGCCCCGCATCGAAGATGTGTTCGGCATTCGACACGAACGACGCATTGAGCAGCGCACCGTCGTAGCGCGGATGGATGCTGCGCCGCGAAGGCGCATGGTGGGTGATGACCACCGTGGGGCCGTCGAAAGGCCGTGCCAGCGCACGGGCGAGCCAGCGGGACTGCTGCGCGAACAGGCGCGCCGCATCGGCAGGCTGGAACGGGGTGTGCATGTCGGCGGCCGAGTGGATGCGCGCGAAGTCGCGCATGCAGCGCACCGCCTCCGCGCGCGCCGCCGCATTGAGGTCGGGTGTCTCGAACAGCCGGAAATCGGTCCACAAGGTGGCACCGAGAAAACGCACGCCGCCGAGAAAGACCTCCGCGTTGTCGAGCACGTCGACGCAGGTTCCGATGCACAGGCGCCGCAACTGCTCCAGCGTGCCGTCGATGCTGTCGCCGTAGAACTCGTGGTTGCCGGGCACGTACAGCACCGGCTTGTCCAGTGCCGCCGCCCATGCGGCCGCAAGCGCCGGCCGGCCGATGTCTCCGGCCAGGATGATGACGTCTGCGTCGTTGCGGGGCGGCTCCATGGCCGCAAACCCAAGATGAAGATCCGAAAGGATATTGAGTTTCATGGTCCCTCGGGCAATGCCTGGTTTATATCACGGGATGATATATTTGCGCAATGCCCGATTCAACACGACTCCGACGCGGCCCCACCAGCAAGGCGGATTTCGAAGTGCTGGCGGAGTTCCGCTACCAGCTGCGCAAGTACCTGCGTTTCAGCGAGGACGTCACGCAGCGCGAAGGCGTCACGCCGCTGCAATACCAGCTGCTGCTGCAGATCCGCGGCTACCCCGGCCGTCAATGGGCCACCGTCGCCGAACTGGCCGAGCGGCTGCAGGCCAAGCACCATGGCGTGGTCGCGCTGGTTTCACGCTGCGAGGAGCTGGGCCTGGTGCGGCGTGTCAGCAGCACCAGCGACCTGCGCAAGGTCGAGGTGCACCTGACCGAGGCCGGCGAGGCCATGGTGCTGCATCTGGCCCAGCTGCACCGCGCCGAGCTGCTGGCGCTGCGGGGCCGCTTCGTCGTGCCGGACCTGGCGGCGGCCGAGGCGGCGTTGCCGCCGCGACGCAAGCCGCGCGCGCGCATCGAGGGCCCGGCTCGACCGCCGGGGCGACCGGGCAAGCTGGCCTGCTGAATGCGACCACCGGCGGGCGCGCCGGCACCGGGTGTAGCATGCCCACCATGCGTGACAGCGACCGCCACCACACCGTGCCCGCCGCGCTGCGACCCTGGGTTGCGCAGCTGTGGAGCGCGCGCACCGATGCAAATGCGTTGCTCACGCGCGAACATGTCCTGCCGTCCGGCCAGATGCACCTCGTCGTGCGTGTGTCGGGGCCGCCGCTGCGGGTGTTCGATGCCGGCGATCCCGCCCGTTCGGACACGCTGGCCGGGCCCGTCGTCGGCGGGGTGCGCGAGCGCTTCTACGCCAAGGAACACGGCGCGGCGGTCGTCTCCGTGGGGGCCGTGCTGCAGGCGGGCGCATCGCTGGCCCTGTTCGGCGTCAGCGCGGCCGAACTGGCCGGGCGCCATACGCCGCTGGCGGACCTGTGGGGCGCGGATGCCGATGCGCTGCACGAACAGATGGCCGCCGCGCCCGATGCGCAGGCCCGGCTCGCGGGCCTGGGCCGGTTCCTGCAGCGGCGTGTCTCCCAGGCCGCTGCGGTGCCGGCGCCGGTGCGGGAAGCCCTGGTCGCCCTGTCGCATCCGGAGCCCGCCCGGGCGCCGCGGATCGACGCCCTGGTGCGCGCCGGTTCGATCAGCCATCGCGGCTTCATCGCCCGGTTCCGGCATGCGACCGGTGTGGCGCCCAAACGGTATGCGCGGCTGATGCGCCTGCGCGGCCTGCTCCAGGCCATGACGCACTTGCCGGGCGCAAGCCTGGCTGATCTGGCGCTGCAGTGCGGCTACAGCGACCAGTCACACATGGCCCGCGAGTTCCGCGACATGACCGGCCTGACGCCGAGCGGCTACCGCGCCATAGCCCCCCGGCAGCCCCATCACGTGCCGCTGGCCGCCGCAGCGCCGCAAGCCTGACCGGCGACGGTCAAAATTGTTCAAGACAGGCCGCGCACAGGCAACTACAGTGCCGCAGGACCCAACGGAGAACCATCATGATCCATGAACTTTATGCCTACCTTCGCGTCAGCGACAGCCAGCGCGCGCTCGATTTCTATGCCAAGGCGTTCGGCGCAACCGAGAAATTCCGGCTCGCCGAACCCTCCGGCCGCATCGGGCACATGGAGCTGGACTTCAACGGCACGACGCTGATGATCAGCGACGAATTCCCGGAGTACGGCATGAAAGGCCCGCAACCGGGCGACAGCTCCCCCGTCAGCCTGCACCTGCATGTCGACGATGCGGACACGCTGGTCCAGCGGGCGCTGGACGCCGGCGCCACGCTGGAGATGGCCTGCACCGACCAGTTCTACGGCGAACGCACCGGTGTCGTGATCGACCCGTTCGGCCACCGCTGGATGATCGGACACGAGATCGAGAAACTCACGCCCGAGGAAATGCAGCGGCGCTACACGGCGATGATGCAAACCTCCCAGACGTGAACCGCCGGCGGCATGCCGCGTGACGCAGGCGATGCGGTCGCCGGCGCGCCCCGCATCCGGGTCCACAGCCGTCGTCAGAAATTGTTACAAATCGAAATGAGCCGTACATGCGCGCCCCGCACAATCGCGCCATGAAAAAATCCCTGACGCCCCTGCTGCTGGTCGCCGCACTGCTGGCTCCGGCAAGCCATGTTCAAGCGGAAACCCGCTCCTTCCGGTGCAAGAACGACCTCGTCAACCTGGGCGACACCAAGGCGTCGGCACTGCTCAAGTGTGGTGCTCCGGTGGTCATGGACAATTTCTGCAAGCCGCAGCCGGCCGCCACCGTCGTCGAAACGGTGCCGATCCCGACGGTGCCGGTCCAGCCGGCG
>JBFIDI010000502.1:0-4181 GCA_041581405.1 Burkholderiaceae bacterium | reverse complement strand
GCCTGCAGGAACACGCTGGTGCCGTTGAAGAAACCGCGCTCGGAATCGAGCCAGGCGGTACGCACCGAGTCGTCGTGGGCATGGATCTCGTACTGCAGCTCCAGCGGCACGGTCGGATCGCAGTCCACCTCCCAGCGGTTCTTGCCCTGCTGGCGCAGCTCACAGCTGCGCCGACCCTGGCGCGCCGACAGCTGCTGCAGGTTCTTGGAGAACTCGCGCACCAGGTAGCTGCCCGGGATCCAGACCGGCAACACCAGGCTCTGCGTCGGCTGCGGATGCTCCAGCGTCATCGTGACCCGGAACAGATGCGCGTGCAGGTCGGCCAGTTCGACCCGGAACGACACCTCGGCACGATCGACGCGCGACGATCGCTTCATGCGCGCACCGTTCCCGCGCGCCGGGCGGCTGTCCGCCGGCGCCACCTCTTACTTGGCATCGCCCAGGAATTTCTCGACCTGGGCCGCGCTGATGGCGCCGGGCACACGTTGCCCGTCGGCGAAGATCAGTGTCGGTGTTCCGCTGATCTTGTGCTTGCGGCCGAGCTCGACGTTGCGCGTGATGGCCGCCGTGTCGCAGCCCGGCCCGTCCGCCGACGACGACAGCGACCGATCCCGCACCATCAGGTCCAGCCAGGCCTTGGCGGGCTCCTTGGCGCACCAGATGCGCTTGGACTTGTCGACCGAATCCGGCCCCAGGATGGGATACAGGAACATGTGGACGGTGATGTTGTCGACCTTCTGCAGGTCGCGCTCGAAGCGCTTGCAATAACCGCAGTTCGGGTCTTCGAACACCGCCAGCTTGCGCTTGCCGTTGCCGCGCACGATGGTGAACGCATCCTTGAGCGGCAAGTCGTCGAACGCGATGGCCGAGAGTTTCTCGACCCGCTCCTCGGTCAGGTTGCGGCGGGCACGGGTGTCGATCAGGCTGCCCTGGATCAGGTAGTTGCCTTCGGCGTCGGTATAGAAGATGTCGGTGCCGTTGATCCGGATCTCCCACAGGCCCGGCATCGGGCTCTTGCTGACTTCGTCGATCTTCTGCAACTGCGGGATGCGCTCGCCCAGGTTCTTGCGGATCACCGCCTCCTGCGCCAGCGCCGGCAAGGCCACCGCCAGCACGACCGCGGTCGCCAGGCTCCTGAAGTATTTCATGCGGGTCCCGTCAGTGAAAGAGGGCCGGAGGACGGCCCGTTCGTGTTGTCCGTGTTGTTGTCGTCGGCCTGCCCCATGGCCTGTCGCGCCACCCAGCGCTTGAGCAGGGCCGAACCGTCGAACCCGCGCATGCCCCAGTGTCGCAGGCTTTGCCAGGGCCCGCCGGTGCGACCAAACAGCTGCTGCAACCCGTCGGTGGCGGCCGCCATCACGGCCACGTCGGCCTTGCGGGCCCGCTCGTAACGGCGCAACACACGTGCGTCGTCCACGCCGCGCCAGTAGGCGCGGCCGTGCAGCGCCGTGGCCAGTTCCCGGGCGTCGGCCAGCCCCAGGTTCAGGCCCTGCCCGGCCAGCGGATGCACCGCATGCGCGGCGTCGCCGGCCAGCACCCAGGCCCGGCCCTCGTGTTGCCCGCTCCAGCGCTGCGCCATGACCCGCTGCAACGGCCAGGCCGCACGGCCACCGGCCAGCTGCATGCGACCGAAACGCCCGCCACAGGCGGCCTGCAATCGGTGCTCGAACATCTCGACCGGCATCTCCAGCAGTTCGTCCTTCGACTCCGTGGGGATAGACCACACGGCAGCCACCAAGTTCCCGGACTCCCCCTGCATCGGCAGCAGGCCGACGATGTCGGTCGGGGTGAACCACTGGCAGGCGACCTGCCGGTGCGGCAGTTCGCAGGCCAGCCGGGTCGCGATCGCCCATTGCGGATAACGCGTCACGTCCTGCTCGACGCCGAATTGCGCCCGCGACGCGCTGGCGCGCCCTTCGCAGACGACAGTGAGCCGGGCGTCTTCGCGCGGCGCATCGACGATCTCGATCTGGGGCTGGAAACGCACCGCCTGCGCCAGCTGGGCCTCGAGCACCGGCACGTCGACGATCCAGGCCAGCGCGTCGACGGCCAGTTCGTAGGCGTCGAATTGCACGCTGGCGCCACCGGTCTCCTGCACCTCCATGCGGGCCACCGCGGTCGCGTCCGGCGACTGGGGCCAGCAACGCAGCTGCTCGAGCAGGCCGCGCGAACGCCGGTTCAGCGCGTAGGCGCGGACATCGGCCGCGGCCGGCGCCGGCGCCACCACCAGAGCGACCCGCAGCCGCTCGCGCGCCAGCAGCAACGCAAGCACATGGCCCACGATGCCGCCACCCCGTATACAGACATCCAGTGTTCGAGCCATCGCGGCCATTTTACGGACCTGGCGAGCAGCACCGCCGCCGGCCGCCCCGACGCCGCGGCGAAGACCGGCGCGTCGCCCGGTGCACAATGGTGCCCCTGCTTCGCCCGACCACTCCAGCGCAGACCTGCCGTGACCACTTCCGACACGCCCACACCCCCCTTCGACACCGAGGGCACGATCGCCCGCCTGTTCATCTATCCGGTCAAGTCCTGTGCCGGCGTCGAGTTGACCGAGGCCATCCTGACCGAGACCGGGCTCGACCTGGACCGCAGCTGGATGGTGATCGAAGACGGCGGCATGTTCGTGACCCAGCGCGAACAACCCCGCATGGCGCTGATCCGGCCGCAATTGCGCGGCGACGAGATCATCCTGCGGGCGCCGGGCATGCTGGCCCTGCACCTGCGCGTGGACGTGGTCGAGGCCGTGACCCAGGCGCGGATCTGGGACGACGTCGTCACCTGCTACGACATGGGCGATACCGCGGCGCAGTGGTTCAGCGACTACCTGGCGCCGCAGCGTCCCGCCGGCGCACCGCCGCGGCCGTTCCGGCTGGTGCGGTTCGACCCCGAGCAACGCCGCATCGCCAGCCGCAGGTGGACCGGCGACATCGAGGCGCAGAACCAGTTCAGCGACGGCTTCCCGATGCTGGTCATCGGCAGCGCCGCGCTCGACGGACTGAACCGGCGCCTGCAGGCCCAGGGCCGGGAACCGGTCACGATGGAGCGGTTCCGGCCCAACATCGTGATCGACGGCATCGACGAACACGACGAAGACCGCATCGACACCATCCACATCACCACGCCCGAAGGCCCGGTGCGTCTGCGCCCGGTCAAGCCCTGCGCCCGCTGCCCGATACCCAACATCGACCCGCAGACCGCGACCAGCAGCCCGCATGTCGGCGACATGCTGCAGACCTACCGGGTCGACGCGCGCGTGGGCGGCGTCACCTTCGGCATGAACGCCGTCACCGTCGAAGGCCTGGACAAGGTGCTGCGCGTGGGCCAGCCGGTCGGCGGCCATCTGCGGTTCGACTGATCCCCCGGGGTTCGCGCCGCCGGTGCCGGGCGAAGGCATGACTTACACTTGACGCCCGTTTTCCCGAGGTATCGCATGAGTCTGAAGTGTGGCATCGTGGGCCTGCCCAACGTGGGCAAGTCCACCCTTTTCAACGCCTTGACCAAGGCCGGCATCGCAGCCGAGAACTACCCCTTCTGCACCATCGAGCCCAATGTCGGTGTCGTCGAGCTGCCCGATCCGCGGCTGGCGCAGCTGGCCGAGATCGTCAAGCCCGAGAAGATCGTGCCGGCCATCGTCGAGTTCGTCGACATCGCCGGTCTGGTGGCCGGCGCCAGCACCGGTGAAGGACTGGGCAACAAGTTCCTGGCCCATATCCGCGAGACCGACGCCACCGTCAACGTGGTGCGCTGCTTCGAAGACGACAACGTCATCCATGTCGCCGGCAGGATCGATCCGATCTCCGACGTCGAGGTGATCCAGACCGAACTGTGCCTGGCCGACCTGTCGACCGTCGACAAGAGCCTGGTGCGATACACCAAGGCCGCCAAGTCGGGCAACGACAAGGAAGCCGCGCGTATCGTCGCCGTGCTCGAGAAATGCCAGGCGGCGCTGAACGAGGCCCGCCCGGTGCGCACCATCGACTTCAGCAAGGAGGAACTGGTGGTGCTGGCCCCGTTCTGCCTGATCACCGCCAAGCCGGCGATGTTCGTGGCCAACGTGTCGGAGGACGGTTTCGAGAACAACCCGCTGCTCGACCGGCTCAAGGAATATGCCGAGAAGCAGAAGGCCCCGGTGATCGCGATCTGCGCCAAGCTCGAGGCCGAGATGGCCGAGATGAGCG
>JBFIDI010000501.1:0-4191 GCA_041581405.1 Burkholderiaceae bacterium | reverse complement strand
GCCGACCACCTCGACCAGCGGCAGCAGGTAGACCGGGTTGAACGGATGGCCGACCACGCAGCGCGCGGGATGTTTCGCCTGCGCGTAGAACTCGGTGGGCAACAAGCCGGATGTCGACGAGCCGACCAACACATCGGGCCGGGCCGCGGCGCTGATCTTCGCGTGCAGGTCGAGCTTGAGTGCCAGGATCTCGGGCGCGCTTTCCTGGATGAAGTCGGCGCCTTGCACGCATTGCTCGATCGTCGCGACGAACCGCAGCCGGTCCGGCGACGCCCCGGCGGCCAGACCCTTGCGCTCGAGCGCACCCCAGCATTTCGCGATACGCGCGCGCAACGCGGCTTCGGCGCCCGGCGCCGGATCCCAGGCCACGACGTCCAGCCCGTGCGCCAGTGCGCGTGCGACCCAGCCGCTGCCGATGACGCCGCTGCCCAGCGCGGCGAAGGTCTTGATCTCGGTGGTGTAGCCCATGGTGCTTGTTATCCCCGCACCTTCAAACCCATCGCCGCCCGCCCCTCGGCCGGCGTCATGGCCTTGGCACCCATGTTGCCCAGCAACTGGCGCACCCGCTCGACCAGCGAACCGTTGCTGGCCGGCACGCCCTTGTCCAGCCACAGGTTGTCTTCCAGACCGACCCGCACGTGGCCACCCAGCAGCACCGCCTGCGCCGCCATCGGCATCTGCATACGGCCGATGCCGAAGCCGGCCCAGGTCGCGCCCGGCGGCAGGTTGTCGACCATGGCCTTCATCGTCGTCGTATCGGCTGGCGCGCCCCAGGGAATACCCAGGCAGAGCTGGAACAAGGGGTTGTCGAGCAGGCCCTCGGCCATCATCTGCTTGGCGAACCACAGGTGGCCGGTATCGAAGATCTCCAGCTCGGCTTTGACACCCAGTTCGGTGATGCGCCTGGCGCCGGTGCGCAACGCGGCTGGCGTGGAGACATAAATCAGGTCGCCGTCGCCGAAGTTCAGCGTGCCGCAGTCCAGTGTGCAGATGTCGGGCAGCAGCGCCTCCACGTGCACCAGCCGCGCCAGCGGGCCGACCAGGTCGGTCGCGTCGCCGAACCGTGTCGGGTTCTCGCCCGGGCCGATCTCCAGGTCGCCACCCATGCCGGCCGTCAGGTTGACGATGATGTCCACGCCCGAATCGCGGATTCGCTCCATCACCTCGCGGTACAAGGCCGTGTCGCGGCTGCCCTTGCCGGTTTTCGGGTCGCGCACATGGCAATGCACGACGGTGGCGCCAGCCTGCGCCGCCTCGACCGCTGCCGCCGCGATCTGTTCCGGCGTGACCGGCACATGCGGGTTCTTGCCGACGGTGTCGCCGGCGCCGGTCAAGGCGCAGGTGATGATGACGTTGCGGTTCATGGGCGTGGGTTTCCTTGTCGTGGCGTGGATTCGTTGGCCTGGCGGCGCCCTTGCGGACGGGTGCCAGACCTGGTAGTGCACTTTAGCGCCGGGGGGCGTGGCGCAGGCGACGGGGGACGACGGGTTGTTGACTGGGAGCGACGTGGGGGGATTGGATGGGCTCGAGCGCAATAGATGGCTGGTGGTACGCTTCGCAGCGGGAGCCGTCGTCGATGTTTTCATATCGAGTGACCGATGCCGGCCAAAAGCGGGCGTCCGCCGACACCTCCGAAAGGCGACCGTCGGTACTACCATACGTCCGCTGCACTTCAACTCTACGAACTGGGGGTAAAAAAAACCATGTCCATCTTCAGCAACGGAAGAGGCATCGCTGATCTGTTCCCCGGCGCTGGGTACCCCGGCAAGCTGAACTTTAGTTCCCCGAGAACATGGCTTCAGCGGTGACTTCGCCCGTGGCTTCATCGAGGGAATAGATGCAGTTCGTTCGCCATGGCCCTGACGTTCCGGAGGCGCTACTTCAGGCCCATGAGGACGGTCGAGTGGTCTTCTTCTGCGGTGCCGGAGTCTCGTATCCAGCACGGCTACCGGGCTTCAAGGGGCTGGTTGAGCGACTGTTTTCAGCGGTGGGCGAAGTCCCGAACGCTGTCCAAGAGGCCGCGATAAAGGCCGGTCAGTTCGACACGGCCATTGGCCTGCTGGAGTCCGACGTTGCGGGCGGGCGAGAAGCAGTGCGCCAAGAGATCGCCGGCATCCTGACGCCTGCCACCCTGACGCCCGAGGCCACGGCTACGCACGAAGCGCTGCTGGATCTCGGCAGAGCGCGGGATGGGCGAACGAGGCTCATCACTACGAATTTCGATCGGTTGTTCGAGGAAGTGATCAAGGCAAAGGGCCTCGCCGTGGAGCGCTTTCGCGCCCCGTTGCTGCCTGTACCGAAGAACCGTTGGGATGGGCTGGTGTATCTACACGGCTTGCTTCCGAATCCGCTCACCGCGAGTGAACTCGATCGTCTGGTGGTGTCCAGTGGGGACTTCGGGTTGGCTTACCTCAACGAACGCTGGGCGTCACGATTCGTGAGCGAACTCTTCCGCAACTACACAGTCTGCTTCGTTGGATACAGCATCAATGATCCGGTGCTGCGATACATGATGGATGCACTTGCGGCTGACCGCTTGCTGGGCGAGTTACCTCCAGACATGTATGCCTTCGGCAGTTTCTCAAAGGGCAAGGAAGACGATCGAAAGAACGAGTGGCGGGCAAAGAACGTTACTCCCATCCTTTACAAAGAACACAATCGCCACAGTCTTTTGCACAAGACGCTTCGTGCATGGGCGGATACCTACAGGGACGGCGTACTCGGGAAGGAGCGCATCGTCGTCGAGTACGCAATGGCCAGACCTCTTGCAAGCACGAGACAAGACGACTTCGTCGGTCGTATGCTCTGGGCGCTGTGCGACCTAGAAGGCCTTCCAGCGAAGCGTTTTGCCGATTTCGACCCGGTGCCCTCACTGGACTGGCTTGAGCCGCTGTGTGACGAACGCTACCGACATGGCGATCTTGGTCGATTCGGCGTACCCCCATTGGCGAAGAAGGACGACAAGCTGACCTTCAGTTTGGCTCGGCGACCATCACCCTACGGTAACGCGCCTTGGATGGCTTTGGTTGATACGGGAAGTGGTGGAAGCAGGCTCGACCGTGTGATGCGCCATCTGGCGCGCTGGCTGGTGCGACACCTCGACGACCCGGCACTCCTGCATTGGCTCGTCAAGCGCGGAGGACGGCTGCACGAAGATTTTGCTTGGGGGATCGAGCACAGGCTGGATGAGCTTGCCAACCTAGAACGCGATGGGAAGACCGACGAGTTGAACCGCATTCGGGCAAGCGCGCCAAACGCCATACCCCGGCCGATGATGAGGACGCTCTGGCGGCTGTTCCTCACAAACCGCGTGAAGTAGCGATGCACGACCTCGACCTCTATCGATGGATGGATCGCTTCCGACGCGACGGCCTGACAACGTCGCTTCGAATGGAGTTGCGGGATTGTCTGACCCCACGGGTGTCGCTGCGTGAACCATTCCGCTGGACTGCACAGGAGGAAGATGTCGATGACTCGGAGCGCCTCAAGGGTCTGGTCGATTGGGAGATCGTTCTCTCCACAGAGCATGTGCACTCGGCGTTCGAGGATCGCCGGGCAAGCCCCAACTGGGTTGAGGTACTTCCCAATCTGCTAGGTGATCTCAGCGGACTGTTGCGCGATGCGCTCGACCTCATGCGCGAACTCGGTGGCGCTGACGACAAGAGCGATATGTCCTATCTGCACCAACCTTCCATTGGCGAACATCCGCAGAACAAGGACTTTCGGGATTGGACGATACTTGTTGAGCTGACCCGTGACGCTTGGCTTGCCCAAGTGGATGCGAATCCCGAGCAGGCGAGGTTGGCAGCCGAATCGTGGTGGCTGACGCCGTATCCGCTGTTCAAGCGGCTTGCATTCTTTGCGGCAGCGCAAGGATCGATCATCAATCCGCAAGTTGCCCTCAACTGGCTCCTCACCGACGAAGGCTGGTGGCTCTGGTCTATTGAATCCGAGCGCGAAGCGATGCGCTTGTTGGTCGCGCTGGCAGTTCGACTAGAACCATCAGGATTTGCCAGGCTGGAGGCCGCAATTCTTCAAGGGCCGCCGCGAAAAATGTTCAAGGACGAAATCGAACCGCAGCGATGGACCGAGCTAAGTGAACGGGAAACTTGGTTGCGACTTGCGAAGATCAGCTCTACCGGCGCCCAGCTCGGTTCAGTCGCCCACGATGTGCTCGTCAACCTTTCAACT
>JBFIDI010000500.1:0-4257 GCA_041581405.1 Burkholderiaceae bacterium | reverse complement strand
GCAGCTTGAGCCGCTGGTTCCAGGGTGCGACGAACTGCTGGTGGGTGCGGAACTCCGCCACCATGGCGCGCAGGAAGTCGCGTGGCGCCTTGGCCGGCAGCCGGAACTGCAGCAATCCACCGACATGGTTGGGCGTGGCGCGCGACTCGGTGAAGAGCCAGGCGGTGTCGAGCGGATTGAGCCGGTTCGTCGGCGTCGTCGCGGTCATGCGCACGCCGCCCTTCAGGTTTCGTGCCAGATCACGTCCTTGTGCATCTTGCTCCACTTCTCGAAGTGGGCGGCGTAGTGTTTCTCGACCACGTTGCGCTTGATCTTGAGCGTCGGCGTGACGAAACCGGACTCGACCGACCACTGCTCCGGCACCACGGCGACGAAGTCGAGTCGCTCGTGCGGGTCGAGCTGGATGTTCACCGCCTTGAGGTGCATCGACAGCTCCTGCGTGAACGCCTTGCGCGCGGCGGGCTCCTTCAGCGCGGCCCACTGGCCCAACGGCAACATCGCCAGCGCGAACGGCTGCGGGAACGACACGCCGGTGACCATGCAGGCCTCGATCTTGGTGAAGGCCGACAACTTGCTCTCGATCGGCGCCGGCGCCACGTATTTGCCCTTGCTGGACTTGAACTGCTCCTTCGCGCGGCCGACGATCTTGAGCCGGCCTTCGTTGTCGAACTCGCCCAGGTCGCCGGTGCGCAGCCAGCCGTCGTCGGTCATGGTCTCGCGTGTCTTCTCCGGCTCCTTGAAGTAACACTGCATGTGCGCCGGGCCGCGCGTGAGCACCTCGCCGGTGTCCGACAGCTTGACTTCGGTGCAGGGTGTTGCACTGCCGACATAACCGATGCGCGACTTGCCGGGCATGGAACTGGTCGCGTAGGCGAACTGCTCCGTCATGCCGTAGCCTTCGAGCAGTTCCAGACCGAGCCTGCGGTACCAGGCCATGACCTCGGGCGGCAGCGGCGCGGCGCCGGTGCCGGCGAAACGCACCGAGTCCAGGCCGAGCTGCTTGAGGATCTTCTTCTTGACGATGCCGCCCAGGATGGGGATGGACATCAGCCGGTCGAGCTTTTTCGCCGGCATCTTGGCGAACACGCCTTGCTGGAACTTGACCCACAGCCGCGGCACCGAGAAGAAGAAGGTCGGCCGTGCGCGCTGCAGGTCGGCCAGGAAGGTATCCAGGCTTTCCGCGAAAAACACCTGCGAGCCGAGGTAGATGCTGGAGCCTTCGACCAGGCAGCGCTCGGCCACGTGGGCCAGCGGCAGGTAGGACAAGGCGCGTTCGTCGGCGGTCGAGTTCAGCACCTGCTGCAGTGCCTTGGCGGTGTGCGCGAACGCGCCGAAGCCATGGACCGCCCCTTTGGGCATGCCGGTCGTGCCCGAGGTGTAGATGATGGTGGCCATCGCGTCCTGGGCGAAAGTCGGGCTTTCCTTCATCGGCTGCGTCTTCTTGACGATGTCGTCCCAGGCGGTGAAGCCCTTGGCATCGCACAGCGGCGTGCTGACGCAGGGCATGTCCTCCGGAATGCCGGGCTGCATCGCCTTCCAGTCGTCGAGCTTGCCGACGATGCACAGCTTGGTGTCGGAATGCGCCAGGATCTGGCGCACGGTCTCGGCCACCAGGTTGGGGTAGATCGGCACGCTGACGTAGCCGGCCATCCAGATCGCCAGGTCGGACATGAACCACCACGCGGTGTTCTTGCTCATGATCGCCACGCGCGATCCCGGCTCCCAGCCTTGGGCCTTGAGCCAGGCCGCCACGCGCCGTGTCTCGTCCATGGCCTGGGCCCAGGTGAAGTCGCGCACGACCCCGCCACCCATGGGCTGGGTCAGGAAGATCTTGTCGGCGCGTTCCTTCTCCCAGCGGTAGGCACGTTGAAGAATGAGGTCGTTGTCGTCGATGTGGGTCACGCGGGGCTCCTGCGGTCTGGGGTGGCCGGCAGGTCGCCGAGGTGCCCGCAGCATCGGGACGCGCCGCGGCACCGGAACGCTGCCGGGTGGAACCTCCGAACATAGTCGATCCGCCCCGGTTTGGCTGTTAACGTTCTCCCTAATAGCGGGGCCCAGCGGGGCTCGGCCATCGGGCAGGTCGGGCCGTTCCCTCCTGCGAGCGGCGGTTCGTCGGCCGGCCGGTGCAGGCTCCGGCGGCTCGCGCCTAGTTCCTGAATTCGGGCTTGCGTTTGCCCATGTTGGCCATCATCGCTTCCTGGATGTCGTCGCCCAGCAGCATGGCGGCGTTCCAGGTCGCGATGTAGTTCAGGCCGTCGGCGACCGAATGGTCGCGGGCGTAGGTGATCATCTCCTTGGTGCCGCGGATCGCCAATGGCGACTTGGCCGCGATGGTGGCGGCGATTTCGCGCACGCCCGCCTGCAGCGCCTCGCGCGAATCGAACACCTGGTTCACCAGTCGCATCTCGCGCGCTTCGGCCGCCGTGAAGCGCCGCCCGGTGTAGGCGAGTTCGCGCGCCATGCCTTCGCCGATCAGCTTGGGCAGGCGCTGCAGCGTGCCGACGTCGGCCGTCATGCCGATGTCGATCTCCTTGATCGTGAAATACGCGTCCGCCGAGCAATACCGCATGTCGGCGCAGGTGATCATGTCGATGCCGCCGCCGATGCAGCCGCCGTGGATGGCCGCGAGTACCGGCTTGCGGCAACGCTCCAGGCTGGTCAAGGTGTCCTGCAGGTCCAGGATCAGGCGGCGCAGGTTTTCGCGCATGCGCGCCTCGCAGTCGTTCTGGATCGACGGGCCCACGCCCATCATCATCTCCAGGTCGATGCCGGCGGTGAAGAGCTTGCCTTCGCCCTCCAGGATCGCGACTCGGGCGTCGGGCGTCTCGTCGACCCAGCGGAAGGCCTGGCGGATCTCCTGCCACATGTCGGCGTTCATCGCATTGGCTTTTTCGGGGCGGTTCAGGCGCACCGTGGCGATGTGCTTGTCCAGGCTGACGGTGAGGGTCTTGTAGGTCATGGCGTTGGTGTCTCCGGTGGCGGGCGTCGCGGTGGTTGTTGGGGTGGTGGGGGCGGGCGGCGATTGCAGCGCCACGGCCAGCTCGAAGCCCTGCTGGATGGCGCGTTTGGCGTCGAGTTCGGCCGCCTCGTCGGCCCCGCCGATCAGGTGCACCGGCATGCCGGCTGCCTGCAACGCGGCCTGCAGTTCGCGTTGCGGCTCCTGGCCGGCGCAGACGACGATGGTGTCGGCGGCGATCACGCGATCGTGCCCGTCGACGCTGATGTGCAGGCCGGCGTCGTCGATGCGGCGGTAGCTCACGCCGGGGATCATCTCGACGCGGCGGTGCTTGAGCGAGGTGCGGTGGATCCAGCCGGTGGTCTTGCCCAGGCCTTCGCCGACCTTGCTGGCCTTGCGTTGCAGCAGCACCAGCTTGCGCGGGGGCGGTTCGATCTGCGCCGGCTTCAATCCGCCGCGTCCGGCATACGTGGTGTCGACGCCCCATTCGGCAAAGAACTTGGCCGGGTCCTGGCTCGGGCTGGTGCCGCTGTGCAGCAGGTATTCGGCCACGTCGAAACCGATGCCGCCGGCGCCGATCAGCGCCACGGTCTGGCCGACGTCGCACTTGTCGCGCAACACGTCGAGGTATCCACGCACCTTGGCATGGTCGATGCCGTCGATGGCCGGCAGGCGCGGCGTGACGCCGGTGGCGAGAACCACCTGGTCGAAGCCGCCGGCCTGCAGCTGCTGCGCATCGATCCGGGTGTTCAGCCGCAGCGTGACGCCGGTCAGCTCGATCTGGCGCCGGTAGAAGCGCAGCGTCTCGTAGAACTCCTCCTTGCCCGGGATCTGCTTGGCGATGTTGAACTGGCCGCCGATCTCGCCGGCCGCATCGAACAGCGTCACGTCGAAACCGCCTTGCGCCGCGGTGGTGGCGAAACTCAGGCCGGCCGGGCCGGCGCCGACCACGGCGATGCGGCCTTTCGACTTGACCGGCGCGATGTTGCGCAGCGTCTCGTGGCAGGCGCGCGGATTCACCAGGCAGGAGGTGACCTTGCCGGCGAAGGTGTGGTCCAGGCAGGCCTGGTTGCAACCGATGCAGGTATTGATCTCGTCGGCCCGGCCCTGTTCTGCCTTGCGCACGAACAGCGGGTCGGCCAGGAAGGGGCGGGCCATCGAGACCATGTCGCAGGAACCGTCGGCCAGCAGCTGATCGGCGCCCTCGGGCGTGTTGATGCGGTTGGTGGCCACCAGCGGGATGCCGACCTTGCCCATCAGCTGCCGCGTGACCCAGCCGAAGGCCGCGCGCGGCACCTTGG
>JBFIDI010000499.1:0-4259 GCA_041581405.1 Burkholderiaceae bacterium | reverse complement strand
TCCGCCATGCC
The DNA here is from genome assembly GCA_041581405.1 of Burkholderiaceae bacterium. GTDB lineage: Bacteria > Pseudomonadota > Gammaproteobacteria > Burkholderiales > Burkholderiaceae_C > CAISIP01. Next base: position 4,248 of record JBFIDI010000499.1, on the reverse strand, counting down.
GACGGCAGCTGGCACCAGCTGGCCACGCTGGCCAGCAACTGCCTGCACGAGGAGGCGGTGCATGGCATCGTGCTGAACTGCCGCGATGCCACGGAACGGCTGCGCGCGGAAGCCGCCGAACGCGCGCTGATCGAGAACGAGTCGCGCTGGAAACTGGCGCTCGAGAGCGCTGGCGACGGCGTCTGGGACTGCGACCTGCTGACCGGCAGCAACGTCTATTCGCGCCGCTTCCTCGACATGTACGGCCTGGCGGACCAGGACGTGGCGTCGACGGACGGACAGATCGACCTGCGCACCCACCCGGACGACGTGGCCCGGCGCGACCAGGCCCGCCAGGCCCACTTCGACGGCCTGTGCCCGACCTACGTCAGCGAACACCGCATCCGCTGCAAGGACGGCAGCTGGAAGTGGGTGCTGTCGCGCGGCATGCTGATCAGTCGCGACGAACACGGCCGGCCGCGGCGACTGATCGGTACCCACACCGACATCACCGAACGCAAGCGCGCGGAAACCGCGATGCAGGACCTGCTCGCCGAGCTGCGCGACCGCACCGTGCAGATGCAGACCATCCTGGGCAGCGCCGGGCAAGGCATGTACCTGGCCGACCGGGAGGGGCGCCTGGTCATCTACAACCAGCAGTTCTGCGATTTGCTGGACCTGCCCGCCAGCCTGCTCGACACCCACCCGCGGCTCGAGGACGTCACCCGGTTCCAGCGCGAACGCGGCGATTTCGGCGATCAGGCCCAATGGGAGGATCCGGAGGCGCGCGCCTACGTGCATGGCAACGCCGACCGTCTGCTGACCCAGCCGCCCTCGCGGTATCTGCGCACGACCCGCGCCGGCCGCGTGCTCGACGTGCGCACCGTCGCCGTGCCGTCGGGCGGCTTCGTGCGCTCGTTCAACGATGTCACCGACTACCTGCAGGCGGAACGTTCGCTCAAGCGGCTCAACCTGCTGCTCGAGGCCACGCAGTCGCTGGCCCATCTGGGAGGCTGGGAAGTCGACCTGCGCACCCGCCAGGTCTTCTGGACGCGCGAGGTGTACCGCATCCTGGAGACCTCGCCGAACGAATACACGCCGACGATGGAGAACACGGCCCGCTTCTTCACGCCGGAATCGGCGCGCCAGGTCGCCGCCACGATTGCGAGCGGCAATACCCGCAGCGCACCACCCGAGACCGAACTGCAGATGGTCACGGCCAAGGGGCGGCTGATCTGGATCCACGCCGTCAGCATGGTGAGCCGCGAGAACGGCGAGATCGTCAAGCGCACGACCGTGATCCAGGACATCACCGAACGCAAGCAGACCGAGGCCGCGCTGCGCGAGAACGAGGCGCGCTGGAAGCTGGCCTTGGAGAGTGCCGGCGACGGCGTCTGGGATTGGGACATCGCCCGGGGCACGGAGGTGTTCTCGCCGCGTTGCCAGGAGATGTACGGCTACGCGCAAGGCGAGATGCCCGACAGCGCACAGGCCCTCGACGACAGGACCCACCCGGACGACCTCCCCGCCATGCAGCAGGCGCGCCAGGACCATTTCGACGGCAAGACGGCCAGCTATGTCAACGAGCACCGGCTGCGCTGCAAGGACGGCAGCTGGAAGTGGATCCTGTCGCGCGGCATGGTGATCAGCCGCGATGCCAACGGCCGGCCGCTGCGCATGATCGGCACGCATACCGACATCACCGACCGCAAGAATGCCGAGGCACTGGTCTGGCAGCAGGCCAACTTCGACCCGCTGACCGGTCTGCCGAACCGGCGCATGTTGCGGGATCGACTGACCCAGGAGCTCAAGAAGACCGCCCGCGACGGCCGGCAGCTGGCCATCCTGTTCGTGGACCTCGACCACTTCAAGGAAGTCAACGACACCTTGGGCCACGACGCCGGTGACCAGTTGCTGATCGAGGCGGCGCAACGCATCCGCTCCTGCGTGCGCGATTCGGACACGGTCGCACGCATGGGGGGCGACGAGTTCACGCTGGTGGTCTCGGAGCTGGACTCGACGAAACGGCTGGACCGCATCCTGCACGATGTGCTGCAGGCCATGGCCACCCATTTCCAGATCGACGACGAACAGGTCTACGTCTCGGCCAGCATCGGCATCACCATCTATCCGACCGACGGCCAGGAGGTGGAGACGCTGTTTCGCAATGCCGACCAGGCCTTGTACGTGGCCAAGGGCAGCGGCCGCAACCGCTTCAGCTATTTCACGCCGGCGCTGCAACTGGCCGCGCAGGCACGGGCGCGGCTGGCCAATGACCTGCGTGCCGGTGTCGCGCTGGCGCAGTTCCACCTGGTCTACCAGCCCATCGTGTCGCTGACCGACGGCCAGGTCCACAAGGCCGAGGCCTTGCTGCGCTGGCAGCATCCGACGCGCGGGCCGGTGAGTCCGGCCGAGTTCATCCCGATCGCCGAGGCCACCGGGCTGATCATCGAAATGGGCGAATGGGTGTTCCGGCAAGCCACGCAGCAGGCCGTTCTGTGGCGCAAGCGGCACCATCCGGACTTCCAGGTCAGCGTCAACAAGTCGCCGGTGCAGTTCCACAACGACGCCGGGCGCCAGCAGCGCTGGGGCGAACACCTGGCCGCCATCGGCCTGCCGGGCGCGGGTATCGTGATCGAGATCACCGAGGGCTTGCTGCTCGATACCGGCACCGCGGTGACCGAACAGCTGCGCCAACTGCACGAAGCCGGCATCCAGGTCTCGCTGGACGACTTCGGCACCGGTTATTCGTCGCTGACCTACCTGCAGCGCTTCGACATCGACACGATCAAGATCGACCAGTCCTTCGTGCGCAACCTCGCGGCCGGCAGCACCGACCTGGCCTTGTGCAAGGCCATCATCGTCATGGCCCACGAGCTGGGCATGCAGGTGATCGCTGAAGGCGTGGAAACACGCGAGCAGCTGGCGCTGCTGGTGGCCGCGGGCTGCGACTTCGGCCAGGGCTACCTGTTCGCCAGGCCGATGACGGCGGCGGACTTCGACAACTTCATCGAAAACACAGGCATCGACATCGGGCCGCTGGCCCGGCGTTGATCAGGGCGCCAAGGCCTGGTCCAGCACCTCGACCCAGTGCCGCACCGGCGTGGCGGTGCCGCCTTGCAGATGCGTGATGCAGCCGATGTTGGCCGACACGATCACGGTGGGTGCGGCCGCCGCCAGGTGACCCAGCTTGCGATCGCGCAGCTGCACCGCCAGGTCCGGCTGCAGCACCGAATACGTGCCGGCGGAGCCGCAACACAGATGGGCCTCGTTGGCCGGCAGCTTCAGATCGAAACCCAGGGCCCGCAGGTGCTGTTCGACGCCGCCACGCAGTTGCTGGCCGTGCTGCAGGGTGCAGGGCGGGTGGAACACCAGGCGGGCCGCGGCCCCGTCCGCCGACGCGACACGGGCCGCATCGACACGCCCGGCCAGCGACTGCGCGAGTTCGGGCAGCAACTCGCTCAGGTCGCGCGTCAAGGCGCTGACGCGCGCCGCCTTGTCGGCATACTGCGGATCGTCCCGCAGCAGGTGCCCGTACTCCTTGACCGTCACACCGCAACCGGACGCGTTCATCACGATCGCCTCCACCGGTGACGACGTGTCGTCGATGAACGGCCACCAGGCATCGATGTTGGCGCGCATCTGCCGCTTGCCGCCGTCCTGGTCATTGAGGTGGAACCTGACGGCGCCACAACAACCCGCGGCCGGCGCGGACACGGCCTGGATGCCCGCGGCATCGAGCACGCGCACGGTGGCCCGGTTGATGTTGGGCATCATGGCCGGCTGCACGCAACCGGCCAGCATCAGCATGCGCCGGCCATGGGTGCGCACGGGCAGGTCGCCCGCGTCCTGGCGCGCCGGCACCTTGGCGCGCAGCGCGGCCGGCAGCAGGGGCCGCACCATCTGGCCCATGCGCATCGCCGGAGCGAACAACGGCGATGGCAGCCCTTCCTTCAGCGCCCAGCGCACGGCCCGCTCCGTCGCCGGTCGCGGCACCCTGGCGTCGACCAGCTTGCGGCCGATATCGACCAGGTGCCCGTATTCCACCCCGCTGGGGCAGGTGCTCTCGCAGTTGCGACAGGTCAGGCAACGATCCAGGTGCAGCTGGGTCTTGCGCGTCGGCGCCTGCCCTTCGAGCACCTGCTTCATCAGGTAGATGCGTCCGCGTGGTCCGTCGAGTTCATCGCCCAGCAGCTGGTAGGTCGGGCAGGTCGCGGTACAGAAACCGCAGTGCACGCATTTGCGCAGGATGGCCTCGGCGGCGATGCC
>JBFIDI010000498.1:0-4261 GCA_041581405.1 Burkholderiaceae bacterium | reverse complement strand
GTCATCGTCATCGGGTTGTTCGCCGATCTCGTCTGGTTCGTGTTCAAGGCCATGATCGAGCGCCGCCTGGCCGAGGTGCAGGCCGCGGGCGATGGCGACGGCGACAGCAGTCATGCCGGCCAGGCGACCCGGCTGCGCACCGTGTTGCCGATCGTGCGCAACGTGTCCTTCGTGACGCTGGCGGTGATCGCGGTGCTTACCGCGCTGTCGGCGCTCGGGGTCGACATCGCGCCCATGGTGGCCGGCGCCGGCGTGGTCGGCATCGCGGTGGGGTTCGGCGCGCAGACCCTGGTCAAGGACATCGTCAGCGGCGTGTTTTTCCTATTCGACGACGCGTTCCGGGTCGGCGAATACATCCAGAGTGGCAGCTACAAGGGCACGGTGGAGTCGTTCAGCCTGCGTTCGGTGCGGCTGCGCCACCACCGCGGGCCGGTCTACACGGTGCCCTTCGGCGAACTCGGCGCGGTGCAGAACATGAGCCGCGACTGGGTCATCGACAAGCTGGCCATCGGCATCACCTACGACAGCGACCTCGAGAAGGCGCGCAAGCTGATCAAGAAGATCGGCCAGGAACTGGCGGCCGACGAGGAGATGGGGCCCAACATCCTGGAGCCGCTGAAGATGCAGGGCGTGGAGCAGTTCGGCGACTTCGCGATCCAGATCCGCATGAAGATGATGACCCGCCCCGGCGAGCAGTTCGTGATCCGGCGCAAGGCGTATGCGGCGATCAAGACCGCGTTCGACGCCAATGGCATCAAGTTCGCCTTCCCGACCGTGAAGGTGTCCGGCGGCACCGACAACGGGGTCGCGGCCGCGGCGCAGAACATGCTGGACGCCAGCAAGGCGGCAGCACCCGTCTGACGGGAACACGCCGGCCCGAGCGGGAGTCAGCGCAGCCGTTCCACTGCCGCCGGGCGCGCGCGCGGTTGCGCGCGGGTGCCGGGCCCGGGTGGCGCGGACGGCACGAAGCGCAGCAGGCCGGGATCGTGGTCGGACACGGCGTCGCTGAAGTCCGCGTTCACGTGGACGACGCCGTATTCGAGCGCGCCTTGGGCGCGCAGGCCGGGCGACACGAACATGTGGTCGAGTGCCTGCAGGTTGCCGTCGTGGTTGTAGGTGTAGCGCTGCGTCTCGGGCAGGGTGTCGGTCAGGTTGACGAGGCCGGCCGCATGCAGCGGCGCCAGCGTGTCGGCAAACGCGAAATCATTGAAGTCGCCGGTGACGACGATGCGGGTCTCGGGGTCGATGGCCAGCACGCCGGCCACGAAACGCCCGACGACCCGGGCCTGTGCCAGGCGCTGCGACCTCGACGCCAGGGCCGGCGGTTGTCCGGCGCCGAACAGGGGTTGGTCGGCTCCCTTGCTGTTGAAGTGGTTGTTGACCACCAGCAGCGGCTGGCCGTCGATCGTGAACATGGCCACCAGCGGCTTGCGGCTGTTGGTGAAGGCGCGATGCGTGGGGTCCAGGCGTCCGGCGCCCAGGTTCAGCTGGACACCGCCGTCGGGTCCCGCGCGGACCCGGACCGCATCGCGCGGGCCGCCGACCGGCCCGGCGAAACCGATGCGCGCGGAGTCGTACAGGAAGACCTGCCGGATATTGGCCCCCGGTGCTCCGCCATCGGCCAGGTCGATCGGATCGACGCCGACATGCCGGTACGGGCGCCCGGTCAAGGCCTGCAGTTCGGCGCTCAGTCGCCGCAGCGTGGCGTCGGCGGAGACCGTGCCGCTGTTCGCCTCGCCGTCGTCGTCCCGGATTTCCTGCAGCGCGAGCAGGTGCGGCGCGCCCAGCGCGTGCACGATCTGCGTGGCGATGGCGACGATGCGCGCGCCGTCGGCGTCGCCGCCCAGGTTCCGGACGTTGTAGCTCGCCAGCGCGATCTGTTCCGGTGCCGTAGGAGCCACCGGTGCAACGCTGCGGGTCAGCGGGTTCGAGACCACGGTCACGGCCCGGGTCAGCTGCAGCTTGTAGTGGCCGTGGTGGTAGTCCAGCACACCCTCGACACCGTCGAGCCGTGCACCAGTGTGCACGGCCGGTGTCGGCCGCAGGCGATCGTCGAGCATGATGCGATGCCCGTTGAACCGGCCCGGGCCCACGAGCAGGCCGCCACTGGCCGCGGTGACGGTCCCGGCCATGCCCGCCTGGGCGGCGGCGATGATCGGAATCTCGCCGTGGCGGTTGCGGGGCCCCACCGACTGCACCGACGCGATGGCCACGCGCATGCCTTCGAGCGCCTCGAAGAAATCGATGGCATAGGTTGCCGGCCGCAGCCGATGACCGGGGTCGGCCTCCATATGGCCGACCGCCGGCGCGATCGTCGTGGGCGGCAGAAAGCCGGGACCGATCACGATGGCCTCGGGAAGACGGTTGCCGGACGACACGCGGCGCCAGCCGGCGAATGCCCCGGCGGCGCCACTGGCGTCGATCCGGGTCGTGGCCAGCTGGTGCGCACCCGCGGCGCCACCGGGTCGGAATTCCCGCACCTGGCCGCTGACCACGACGGCGTCGCCGACCCGTGGCTTGCCCAGGCGCAGGCCACGAAACACGTAGATCGCATCGGAGCTCAGCGGGTCGCCGTCACCGGCGTCCTGCATCCAGAAGCCGTCGCGATCGACCGCCGTGACGATACCGGCGATGTCGTCGACCCGGGTATCGGCAACGGGCGAGCGGTGGGAAGGGCCTTGCAGGTCGCCGATGCGTTGCGCCTGCGCACCGCGCGCCAGCACCAGCAGCGCCAGCAACACGGCGAACAGCGCCAGGCGCCCGGCCGCACCGGGCGGACGCGGGACGGCGCGTTCGCGCGCGGGAAGGTTTCCGGCAGGGTTGGCGGGGCGGTTCTGGCGTGCAGGCATGTCGCCGGATTCTGGCGCGCTTCACGCGGAAACGGAATCGGCCCGGTCATTCCGACGCAGGACGATCCGCAGCCGCAGCCGCAGCCGCAGCCGCAGCCGCCGGTGCCCAAGCGCTGGCTGCGCCGTCAGTCGTCGCTCTTGCGCGCCATGGCGCGCTTGGGTTGGGCGGTCGCCGTGCGCACGCTCAGCAGCATGGTCACGGCCAGCACGCCGATGATCACGCCCAGCGAGGCCAGCACCGGGATCTTGACCACGTCGATCAGGCACATCTTGACGCCGATGAAGACCAGGATCACGGCCAGGCCGTAGTTGAGCAGATGGAACTTGTTCGCCACGGCGGCCAGCAGGAAATACATTGCGCGCAGGCCCAGGATGGCGAACACGTTGCTGGTGAGCACGATGAACGGGTCGCTGGTGATCGCGAAGATGGCGGGAATCGAGTCGACGGCGAAGATCACGTCGGTCACCGCCACCAGGCAGATCACCAGGAACAGCGGGGTGGCGATGCGCGCACCGTTTTCCCGGGTCCAGAACTTCTCGCCGTCGTAGTGCTTGCTCACCGGGATCAGCTTGCGCAGCAGCTTGAGCGCCGGGTTGTCGTGCAGGTCCGGCTCCTGGCCGGCGGCCCACCACATCTTGACGCCGGTGATGACCAGGAAGGCGCCGAACAGGTACAGGATCCAGTGGAACTGCTGCAGCAGCCAGCCGCCAACCAGGATCATGATGGTGCGCAGCACGATGGCGCCGATGATGCCGATCATCAGCACCCGCTTCTGGAACTGGGGCGGCACCGCGAAGTAGGAGAAGATCATCAGGAAGACGAAGATGTTGTCCACCGCGAGCGACTTCTCGATCAGGTAACCGGTGAGGAATTCGAGCGACTTGGTGTTGGCGATCGCCACCGAGCCGGTCTCGTTGCGGACCGCCCACCAGAACAGGCCGTTGAAGACGAAACTCAGCGCGACCCAGATCAGCGACCAGTTCAGCGCCTCGCGCATGCCGACGGCATGTGCGCCCTGTTTCTTGAGCACGACGAAATCGATGAACAGCGACACCAGCACGATGCCGACGAAAGTGGCCCACAGCCACAGCGGAGCAATAGTTTCCACGACAAGACCTCACAACGGATGAAAAGCGACACAGGGCTTTCCAGAAGGTCTTGCGGGAGAGCGCCTGGCGGCACCTCTGCATGCTCCGGCCGCGTTGCCGTCACGAGGACGGAGGTGCGACGTACTGACGAAACATGCGAACCCGTCCATTGCGGATCGGGACTGCTACTCCCCTTGAGGAAGCGGCGATTGTGACCGATCGGCCGGAATCCCCACGGGGATCGGGCTAATTGCGATCGTAGGGAGGCGGATGGACCGTCGGGCGCTCCTCCCCCGCCGGGACGCGCTCGGATCGCAGCTGCT
>JBFIDI010000497.1:0-4290 GCA_041581405.1 Burkholderiaceae bacterium | reverse complement strand
GTATTCGACGGTGCTGATCGTCGTCATGCTGGCGGCGATCGGCATCTTCCAGTGGCTGGTCGGGCAACGCAAGCTCGGCCGCCGCGGTGGTCAGCAGGAATCAACGACGATGATCGCAGGAGGCGCATGAACACCACCACACGCAACGCGGAGCGCAACAAGGGACCGGCCCGGGTCGTCTTCGACAAGGTCACCAAGCGCTACGGCACCAGCACCATCGCGGCGGTGGACCAGGTCTCGCTGGATTTTCCGGCCGGCAAGCTGGTCACGCTGCTCGGCCCGTCCGGCTGCGGCAAGACGACGACGCTGCGCCTGATTGCCGGGCTCGAGATGGTCACCAGCGGACGCATCCTGATCGGCGACGACGACGTCACGCGGCTGCCGGCCACGGCGCGCGACGTGTCGATGGTGTTCCAGTCGTACGCGTTGTTTCCGCACATGACGGTGCTCGAGAACGTCGGCTACGGCCTGAAGATGTCGGGTTTCGCCAAGGATGCGATCACATCACGGGCACTCGAGGTATTGAAGCAACTCGGCCTGGACCAGCTGGCCGCGCGGTACCCGAACGAACTCTCCGGCGGCCAGCAGCAACGCGTGGCCGTGGCCCGCGCCATCGTGCTCGAGCCGCGGGTGCTGCTGTTCGACGAGCCGCTGTCCAACCTGGACGCCAAGCTGCGCCGTTACGTGCGCCAGGAGATCCGCGACCTGCAGCAGGCGCTGGGCCTGACCGTGGTCTACGTGACGCACGACCAGGAAGAAGCGCTGGCGGTGTCCGACACCATTGTCGTGATGAACAACGCGGTCATCGCACAGACCGGCACGCCGCGCGAACTGCACGACCTGCCGCAGACCCGGTTCGTGGCCGACTTCATCGGCGAGGCGAACGTGTTGCCCTGCGAGGTGATCTCCGCCGGTGGCCGTGGCGAGCCGGCGATGGTCCGGCTGGGCGGACTGGTGCTGCAGACCAACCCCTGCGACGGCACGTCCGGCCAGCGCCATGTGGCGGTGCGCCCGAACCGCGTCTCGTTGCAGGCGGCCGGCAGTCCGAACACGCTGGAGGCGACGGTACTGAAAGCCACCTACGTGGGCGAACAGATGGAATACATCATCCAGTGTGCGCTCGGCGACCTGTTCGTGACGGCCTCCGACACCGACCATCCGATCGCCGCCGGCGATGCGGTCGCACTGGGCTTTGGCGTGGGTGATGTCGTGTTGCTGCGCGACTGAGGCCACGCAACGGTTGCGCCGCCGCATCGCGGCCGGCAAGGATCACAAAAGGGGGATGCCGAACAACTCCTGCAGGGCCGGTTTCAGTGCCGCATTGCTGGCCAGGATCGGATTGCCGTTGGCAATGCCGCCCGGGGTCCAGAAATCGCTGACGTGGCCACCGGCCTCGGTGATCAGCAGCAGCGAGCCGGCCACGTCCCAGGAGTTGATGTGGGCTTCCGTGTAGGCTTCGATCCGGCCCGCCGCGACATAGGCCAGTCCCAGCGCCCCCGAGCCGGCGCGGCGCACCGAGCAGCCGGCGTGGGCGGCGCGGCCGACCATGTCCAGGTAGGTCTGCACCGGGATGCGGGGCGACCAGCCGATCTCGACCGTGGACACGTTGATGTCCGACACGCCGCTGACCTGCAGGCGCTGGCCGTTGAGCCAGGCCCCCTTGCCACGCTGGGCGATGAACAACTCGTCCTGGTTGGGTTCGTACACCGCGCCGGCCTCGAGTCGCCCGTCCACGAGCAATCCCAGCGAGATGCAGTAATGCGGTATCTGGCGCGCGAAGTTGGCGGTGCCGTCGATCGGGTCGACGATCCACAGCCGGGTGCCGTCGACCGAGCCGCCGCCTTCTTCGCCCAGTACCGCGTCGCCCGGGAAATGCCGCGCGATGGCGTCGCGCACCAGTTGCTCGACGGCGCCGTCGGTGGCGGTCAGGTAGTCCTGCCGGCCCTTCATCGAATAGGCCGGCTTGTCGGGCGCGGTGAAAGCCTGGCGCATCGTGGCGCCGCCGGCGCGGACGATCTCGTCGATCGCGGTCATCAGTTCGGTCATGCGGGATCCTGGGTTGTGTCGACAGCGGGGGGAGTTTGTTCGGGAGCGAGGTGGCTTAGCGGAGCATCCATTCATGCGCCGGGTCGTTGCGGAACACCCACAGGCGGTTCGGACCGGCCATCACGTTGAGGTAATACAGGTCGTAGCCGTGCGGCGCGACGACCGGGTGGTAACCGCGCGGCACCATCACGACGTCGTGGTCCTCCACCGCGCAGGCCTCGTCGATGCTGCGGTCGTCGGTGTAGACACGCTGGAACGCAAAACCCTGGGGTGGCTGGATCCGGTGGTAATAGGTCTCTTCCAGCTGCGTCTCGTGTGGCGGGGTTTCGGTGTCGTGCTTGTGCGGCGGATAACTCGACGCATGGCCGGCCGGCGTCACCACCTCGACCACCAGCAGATGGGCGGCGGTCGGATCGTCGTGCGGCAGGATGTCGCACACGTAGCGGGTGTTGCTGCCCTTGCCACGCACGCTGCGTTGCATCCGGGACGGGTCGAGCAGGCGCACCGGGCGCGGGTTATCGTCGCCGGGAGCCGTGCACAGCGCCAGCTCGGCATCGCGTGTCGCCCGCACCCGCACCGCCTTGCCCGGTGGCACGTAGAGCGCCGCCGGCGACACCGCGTCGAATACGCTGTCGCGCACGCCCAGCGCCGCAAAGTCCTGTCCGTCGGCCGTGACGTCGACCGTGCCGGACAACACGACCAGGCACAACTCGCGCGTGCCGGTGTCGATGGTTTCGCTCTCGCCGGCGGCGAGTCGCTGGGCCTTGAAGCCCACGTGTGTCCATCCCGCCGCCTGCGGCGTCACCTCGACGATGTCGCGCCCCTCGCGCCGGGCCTTGACCTGCAATCGACTCACCATGTCATACCCCCGGTGCCCTGGACAGGCGCTCGACGATGCCGCGCAGGGTCGTGTAGCCCAGGCTGGCGTACCGGAAACTCGGCGCGATGGCCGGATCCTGCTCGGCCTCGACCACCAGCCAGCCCTGGTATCCGCCGGTGTGCAGCGTCGACAACACGGCATCGAAGTCGATCGCACCGTCGCCCGGGACGGTGAACGCGCCGTACAGCACGCTGGTGAGGAAACTCCAGCCGTCGTTGCGCGCCTGCGCGACCACGGCGGCGCGCACGTCCTTGCAATGCACGTGCACCACGCGCGCGAGGTGCTTGCGCAGCATGGGCACCGGATCGCCGGCGCCGCCGAACCAGGCGTGGCCGGTGTCGAACAGCAGTCCCACATGACGCGGGTCTGTCACCGCCATCAGCTGGTCGACGTCCTCGGGCGACTCCACATAGGCGCCCATGTGGTGGTGGTAGGCCAGCGTCAGGCCGTAGGTCTGCTGCAGGTGGGCGCCGAAGGCGTCGAGCCGTTCGCCATAGGCCTGCCATTGGGCCGGATCGACGAACCGGGGCCGGTGGCCGAGCGGCGTGTCGATCTGGCCCTGGATCGTGCCCGCGCATTCGCCATAGACGACGACCTTGGCACCATTGAATTGCAGCCTGGCCATGTGGTCGTGGCAACGCGCGATCTCGGCCTCTACGCCGTCTTCGGCCAGCAGGCCGCTGTACCAGCCCGATACGCAGGCCAGGCCGAACTCCGCCAGCTTGGCCTGCAGGCCCGGTCCGTCCTTGGGAAACTTGTTGCCGAGCTCGAAGCCCGCATATCCGATCTGCCGGCCTTCCACCAGCGCGGTATCCAGCGGCGTCTCGCCGCCCAGTGCGGGCAGGTCGTCGTTCATCCAGCTGATCGGGTTGATGCCGATACGTACGTTCCAGCTCATCGTTGTCGGCCCTCCCTGGCCGTGTCGTAGGCCGCACGCGCGCGCCGGACTTCGTCCCGCGACGAGACCTCGGGAATCGCCACTTCCCACCAGCAGCCGCCGTCGTCGGTGGTGCGGGTGTGCGTGGTGTCGATCACCAGCACCTGGGTCTTGCGGGCCGCGCGCGCCGCGACCATCGCGGCGCGCAACCCCGCCAGGTCGGCGACGTGTTCGGCGTCGGCGCCCAGGCTGCGGGCATGGGCGGCAAAGTCGATCTGCGCCGCGGCCTGGCCCGGCACCGCGCAATCGTCGAGCATGTTGTTGAACGCGGCGCCGCCGCTGGCCGATTGCAGCCGCGCGATGCTGCCGAAGCCGCGGTGGTCCAGCACCACGACGATGAGCTTGAGTCCCAGCATGACCGACGTCGCGATCTCGGAGTTGAGCATCAGGTAGGAGCCGTCGCCGACCATGACGATGACCTCCTGCC
>JBFIDI010000496.1:0-4303 GCA_041581405.1 Burkholderiaceae bacterium | reverse complement strand
GCAGGGCCGGGACTGAGGTCAGGCGCGTCGGGCCGGTCTGGCCGCCCTGATGCGGCATGGGGATACGCCCGGTTGGCGTGACGGTGCATCTCCGGTAGACTGAATGGCGCCACATGAGGGCCTTCAGCATGTCGACTGGGCCTGGCTGACACGAGGAGTCGTTCATGAAGTTCCCGACGATCGCCCGTTGCGCCGGTTTGCTCTCGATTGCCTATGCTCCGTCGGCGTTTGCCGGGTTCTTCGGCACGTTCAATCCGGTGCCCGAACCGTCCGTCCTGTCACTGGTCGCGATTGGTGGCGGCCTGGCCGCAGGGGCCACATACCTCAGTCGTATCCAGCGCAATCGCAAGAGCGGCAAGAACAAGGACGACAGCAAGAAGTCCGGTTCCTGAGCCTGCGCTGTCGCGGTGCTGCGGTTCTCCGGCCCGTCCGTCAGGTCCTGGGCGCCGGCCGCACTGTGGCTGGTCCTTCTTGTCCACGTTTCGGCGTTCTGGGGCCGGGGTTTCAGTCTTTTTCCCTACCCGCTGGATCGCTGGCCTGACGTCTATTTCCGGCAGTTCGCCGGCGGATGGCGCGAGTGGCTCGGCCCCTGGCTCGATGACGGCGATGCGAACGCCGTCTACAGGGCATGCGAAGCGTATTTGCTGGGTTTGCTGCTTCCGTACATCGTCTTGCGTGTTGCCGGCTTGCGACCGCTCGCGCTGGGCTTGGGCCCTCCGGCGCCAGGTAGCGCCAGGCGTTATGTGCCGTGGCTCCTGGTGGCTGCCGTGCTGGGCATGGTGCTGGCGTCGAGTACCCCGAACCCCTGGGGTTCGGTCGTGTACGAGTCGATGGAACTGGCCGCGATGTTGCCCGAGCACTTCCTGGTGTTCGGCGTCGTGCGCGCCGCCGTCCTGTCCGGCGCCTGGAGCGGGCACGGCGCACCCGTTGCGCCAGGCACGCCGGAGTCGAGGCCGGCGCCTCGTCCGGACTCGGCGGACACGCAGCAGCGTCACTTCGTCGCAGTGATGCTGGCCAGTGCCTTGTTCGCCTGGATCCACATCGGCGTGCCCTGGCTCGAGTTCCTGTTCTCCGTGCCGGCGGGTCTGCTGTTTGCCGTGCTGACCGTGCGAACCGGTTCGATCTGGCCGGCGCTCGCGGTGCACTGGACGCTGAACCTGGTCCCGATGGGGCTGATGCCGTGAAGACGGATCCGGACGACGCCGTTGCGTCCCACCGGCACGCTGCCCGCGCAGGATACGAGCAGCCGCTCGCGTCGCAGCCAACCCATCGGCATGCAGACCTCGAACTGGCCAAGTGGGTCGCGATTCTCACGATGACGATCGACCACTACGGCAAGATCGTCGATCCCGCCGTTTATGCGATCACGAACGACATCGGGCGCATGACCTTCCCGTTGTTCGCCTGGATCATTGGTTCACGACTCGCGATGCAGCCGTCTCTGGGGCGGGGCTATCTGCAAAGCCTGGTGATCTGGGCGCTGGTCAGCCAGCCGGTGTTCGTGTTCGTTGGCAAGAGCTGGACTGAACCGAACATCCTGGTGACTCTGGCGCTTGGCGTCGCGGCGCATGTCGCAGCGGGAGACTGGCTTTCAGATCGGCGCCTGCAGGCTGGCTGGTCGCTGGCGGCGATTGCGAGCGTGTCCCTGTTCGTCGACTATGGTTTCTTCGGCGTGTTCGCCATCGTGCTGATCGCCAGGGTGGCTGCGCCGGTTCGCCTGGCTGGCGCATGGCTGGCCGGCCCACTCGGCGTCTTGGCGAACATCAGTGTGTGGGTGCCCCATGTCGGGCCGGGCGCGATCTGGGCGCTGCTCGCGACGCCGATGGCGCTTGCCAGCGTGTGGCTGCGGTGGGCGCTGCCGCGATTGCCGAAGCAGCTTTTCTACGCCTATTACCCGCTACACCTGCTCGTGTTGCATGCGGCCAGCGGCGTGATGCGTTGACGGTGGGCAGCCGCCCGGTGGCCTGGCCTAGTTGCAGACCTGCGGATTGACCAGTTGCTTGAGCGCGTCGGCATCGACGATGCGCACATGCCGCTGCTTGACCTCGACGATGCCTTCCTCGACGAACTTCGAGAAGGTGCGGCTGACGGTTTCGAGCTTGAGGCCCAGGTAGCTGCCGATTTCCTCGCGTGTCATGCGCAGCACCAGTTCGGACTGCGAGAAGCCGCGCGCATGCAGGCGCTGCACCAGGTTGAGCAGGAAGGCGGCCAGGCGCTCTTCTGCGCGCATGCTGCCCAGCAACAGCATCACGCCGTGCTCGCGCACGATCTCGCGGCTCATGATCTTGTGCACGTGGCGCTGCAGGCCCGGGATCTCGGTCGACAGTTCCTCGATACGGTCGAACGGCAGCAGGCAGACATCGGCGTCCTCGAGCGCGATCGCGTCGCAGGTGTGGCGGTCGTTGACGATGCCGTCGAGACCGACGACTTCGCCGGCCATCTGGAAGCCGGTGACCTGGTCACGCCCGTCCTCGGACGTGATGCAGGTCTTGAAGAAGCCGGTGCGGATGGCGTACAGGTTGGCGAACTTGTCGCCGCAGCGGAACAGGCTGGTTCCGCGCTTGACGCGGCGCCGGTTCGCGACCAGGCCGTCGACACGGTCGAGCTCTTCCGCGGTCAGCCCCAGCGGCATGCACAGTTCACGCAGGTTGCAGCTCGAACACGCAACACGGATGGTGTTCGAACTCAATGGAACGATGGGCGTGACCGCATGGGGATCGTGGGGGGGTGGGGTACTGTGCAACATGCTGACTCCTGACATGCATCAATTGTGCGCTACATCATGAGCAGGGCATTTGATGCATGTCAAGCCACTCCATGGGGGGGTGAGGCATATTGCGGGCATCCCCGAGATGGACCCATGCCAACAGCCGCCCCTGCACCCGTATCGCCCGAACTGCTGCGCAAGTTCGATGTTTCCGGTCCCCGCTACACCTCGTATCCGACCGCCGATCGTTTCGTCGAGGCGTTCACCGCGCAAGACTACGAACGGGCACTGCAGCAGCGGCGCAGCGGTGCCGCCGCCATGGCCTTGCCGCTGTCACTTTACGTGCACATCCCGTTCTGCGAGTCCTTGTGTTATTACTGCGCCTGCAACAAGATCATCACGCGCCACCACGAGCGTGCGGCCCCGTACCTGCGCTACCTGGAGCGCGAAGTGGAACTGCACACCGCCTTGCTCGGAAACAAGCAGAAGGTCACGCAGCTGCATCTGGGCGGCGGGACGCCCACCTTCCTGTCCGACGCCGAACTCAATGGCCTGATGGACATGTTGAGGAGCAACTTCAGCTTCGTGCCCGGCGGTGAATATGCGATCGAGGTCGATCCACGGACCATCGATGCCGGCCGGCTCGACGCGCTGGCCGCCATGGGATTCAACCGGCTGAGTTTCGGCGTGCAGGACTTCGATCCGGTCGTGCAGAAGGCCGTGCACCGCATCCAGCCGGCCAGCGACGTGTTCGCGCTCGTGCAGGCCGCGCGGGACAAGGGGTTCGAGTCGATCAACGTCGACCTGATCTACGGCCTGCCGCACCAGACGCCGGCGTCCTTCGACCGGACGCTGGAGCAGGTGGTGCAATTGCGTCCGGACCGTATCGCGCTGTATGCCTACGCCCATCTGCCCGAGCGTTTCAAGCCGCAGCGGCGCATCCATGCCGAGCACCTGCCGCCGGCGGGCGCCAAGGTCGAGATGTTGTCGCGTTCGCTGTCGGCGCTGATCGGTTCGGGTTACGTCTACGTCGGCATGGACCATTTCGCGTTGCCCACCGACCCGCTGGCCGTGGCCAAGCGGCAAGGCCGCCTGCACCGCAACTTCCAGGGCTACAGCACGCAGCCCGACCATGACCTGATCGCGCTCGGCGTGTCGGCGATCGGACGGGTCGGGGCGACCTACAGCCAGAATGCCAAGACCTTGTCCGAATATTGCGACGCCATCGACCGTGGCCGGTTTCCGGTCGTGCGCGGACTGGCACTGGGCCGTGACGACCTGATCCGCCGGGCGGTGATCATGGCCGTGATGTGCCACGGGCAATGCCTGTTCGAATCGATCAACCTGGCGTATCTCGTCGACTTCCACGGCTATTTCGCCAGCGAACTCGCGCAACTGCAGGACCTGCAGGAACAAGGCCTGGTCCACATCGACGACACCGGCATCCAGGTCACGGCGACCGGCTGGTTCTTCGTGCGCGCGATCGCGATGGTGTTCGACCGTTACCTGCAGACCGACCGTACCCGCGCCAAGTTTTCCCGAATCATTTAAGCTGCCCGGATGCAGAACTCCCTGGCCTTGACCGGCCTGTTGATG
>JBFIDI010000495.1:0-4319 GCA_041581405.1 Burkholderiaceae bacterium | reverse complement strand
GCCTCTGGGACGGGCCGCTGCTGATCAAGGGCATCCTCCATCCGCACGACGCCGCACGCGCACTGCAGCACGGCGTCGACGGCCTGATCGTGTCCAACCACGGCGGCCGCCAGCTCGACGCGGCGCCGTCCGCCATCAGCGTGCTGCCCGCCATCGTGCAGGCGGTGCGCGGCCAGATACCGGTGTTCATGGACAGCGGTGTGCGCCGGGGGTCCGATGTGGCCCGGGCACTGGCACTGGGCGCGCGCGCCGTCTTCGTCGGCCGCCCTGTGTTGTATGGCCTGGCTACGGCCGGCCAGGCCGGCGCGCAAGCAGTGTTGCAGATCCTGGCGCGCGAACTGACGTTGGCCATGACGCTGCTGGGCGCAACCCGGCCGCCGGAGCTCGTGCCGCAGCCGGACGACACGCCTGCCGGCGGCGGCACACCGTCGCCATGACCATGAGAATCGGCGCGCCGACCGCCGCCGCCGTGCTTGCGCCGTGGCGGAACTCCGCCACGGGTCGCATCAAGGGGTCGCGAAGAGGCCGCAGATCAGCTCGCGCATCCACAGATGCGAGGGATCGGTATGCTGGCGCCGGCTCCAGTGCAGCGACACGGTGAAATCGCGCAGCGGCAATTGCGGCGCCACGACGATGTAGCCGCCACCCGCATTGAATTCGGTCGCGATCTGGCTGGGCATGATGACGGCCAGATCGGTCTCGCGTACGGTGGCCGGCAAGGCCAGGAAATTGGACGCAAACAACTTGATGCGCTCGCGCAGGCCCAGGATCTCCAGCATGCGCAAGGTGTCCGAATGCGAGCGCACCGCGACGAACGACAGGCGCGACAAGGCCGCCAGGTCGGGGCCGCCCTGGCCCACCATCGCGGCCAGCGGATGGGCCTCGCGCAGCATCAGCACATAACGCTCCTCCAGCAGCATCACCTGTTCCGTGCCGGTGACGGTGGGCAGGAATCCGAACGCGAAATCGAGTTCACCCTTGTCCAGCTGTTCCGCGATGCCGCCATGCGGCATGGCATGGCACTCGACACTGATGCCGGGCGCCTGCACCTGCAACGCGGCCATCAGGGCCGGCAGAAAACGCGCCTCGCCGATGTCGCTCATGTGCATGCGGTAATGCCGGTGCGACGTGCCCGGGTCGAACGCATAGGTCTGGCGCAAGGCGTCGGTGAGTTGGGCCAGCGCCGAGCGCACGGGGCCGATCAGATGGTCGGCCATGGGAGTCGGACGCACGCCGCCGTGGGCGCGCGCGAACAGCGCATTGCCGAGCACGGTGCGCAGGCGGGCCAGGCCGTTGCTGGCCGCGGGCTGGCTGATACCCAATCGCTCGGCCGCCACGCTGACGCTGCCGCTGTCGTAGACCTCGGCGAACAGGCGCAACAGGTTGAGGTCGATCTGGTCGATCGTCTCGATATTCATGAATCAGATGAGACTTAGTAGGCTCATATTATTGTCGTTATCAAGCGCCGGCCCGACACTGCCGCATCGATGACTGGAGAACACGCGTGGAAGTTTCGTTTGGCAAGGAAGTAGAACAATTGCGCCAGGGCGCGGGAACCAGGTTTCACGGCGAGGGCATCCTGGCCATCACCAAGGCTTTGCTGCAGTCCGGCGTGTCCTACGTCGGCGGCTACCAGGGCGCGCCGGTGTCGCATCTGGTCGACGTGATGGTGCAGGCCAAGTCGTACATGGACGAACTCGGCGTACATGTGCAGGCCTGCTCCAACGAGGCGTCGGCCGCCGCCATGCTGGGAGCCTCCATTCACTATCCGGTGCGCGGAGCCGTGACCTGGAAATCCATCGTCGGCACCAACGTGGCGTCGGACGCCTTGTCCAACCTGTCGTCGCCGGGGGTGCTGGGCGGCGCCTTGATCGTGGTCGGCGAAGACTACGGCGAAGGTGCGTCCGTCATCCAGGAGCGCACCCATGCGTTCGCGCTGAAGTCGTCGATGCTGCTGCTCGACCCGCGGCCGGATCTTGCGGTGATGGTCGACATGGTCGAACACGCGTTCCGGCTGTCCGAGGCCTCGAACATGCCGGCCATCCTCGAACTGCGCATCCGGACCTGCCACGTGCGCGGCAGCTTCACCTGCAAGGACAACCTGGCGCCCCGATGGTCGACGCGCCAGCTGATGTCCGATCCGGCCCGTTTCGACTACAACAAGCTGGCCCATCCGCCGGTGACCTACGCGCATGAAAAACGCAAGACCGACGAGCGGCTGCCCGCCGCGCGGCGTTATATCGTCGAGCACGGCCTGAACGAGGTCATGCCGGGCAGCGCGCATGCCGATCTGGGCATCGTCGTGCAGGGCGGCCTGTACAACTCGCTGATCCGCGCGCTGCAGCAATTCGGCCTGGCCGACGCCTTCGGCGACAGCGCCATTCCCATCCTGGTGCTGAACGTGACCTATCCGCTGGTGCCCGAGCAGGTGGCCGACTTCTTCATCGGCAAGCAGGCGGTGCTGGTGGTCGAGGAGGGACAACCCGAATACATCGAACAGGAGATCGCCACGCTGCTGCGCCGGCGCGACATCCAGACCCCGCTGCACGGCAAGGACATGTTGCCGTCGGCCGGCGAATATTCGATCGAGGTCATGGCGCGCGGCCTGCTCGCGTTCGTTCGCCACCATCTGCCGGCGCATTCCGTCGACGCGGCGCAGCAATGGCTCGATGCCAACCAGGAACGCCGCAGCGGCGTGCCGCAGCAGTTCGAACGGCCCTTGCCGGCCCGGCCACCCGGGTTCTGTATCGGCTGCCCGGAGCGGCCGGTGTTCTCGGCGCTCAAGCTGGTGCAGCAGGACATCGGCAAGGTGCACATCGCCGCCGACATCGGCTGCCACGCGTTCGCCACCTTTGAGCCGTTCTCGTCGGGGCACTCGATCCTGGGTTACGGCATGAGCCTGGCCAGCGGCGCTGGCGTCGGCCCGATGATGCAGGGCCGCACGCTGGCCATCATGGGTGATGGCGGCTTCTGGCACAACGGCCTGATCACCGGCGTGCAGTCGGCGCTGTTCAACAACAGCGACGCGGTGCTGCTGATCTTCAAGAACGGCTATACCTCGGCCACCGGCACGCAGGAGATCATCTCCACGCCCGACGACGATACGCGCGCCGCCAGCGCCGACAAGCTGGCCAGCCTGACCGACACCAACCAGACCATCGAGACCACGCTCAAGGGCCTGGGCGTGCAGTGGATGCGCACCGTACACACCTACCGCGTGAAGGACATGCGCCAGACCTTGCACGACGCGTTCACCTCGCCGTTCAACGGCCTGAAGGTCATCGTCGCCGAAGGCGAATGCCAGCTCGAGCGCCAGCGCCGCATCCGGCCCTGGCTGGCCGGGTTGCTCCGGCGCGGCGAACGCGTCATGCGGGTGAAATACGGCGTCGACGAGGACGTGTGCAACGGCGACCACGCCTACATCCGGCTGTCGGGTTGCCCCACGCTGACCATCAAGGACAACCCGGACCCGCTCAAGGTCGACCCGGTCGCCACCGTGATCGACGGCTGCGTCGGTTGCGGCCTGTGCGGCGAGAACGCGCATGCCGCCACCTTGTGCCCGAGTTTCTACCGGGCCGAGGTCATCACCCATCCCAAGTGGCACGAGCGGCTGCTCGACACGATACGCGGGCGCCTCGTGCAGGCGATGGCCAAGGCATGACCCGCGCCGAAGGAACCACCATGCACCACAAGACCCAACCGATATCCATCCTCGTCTGCGCACTGGGCGGCGAAGGCGGCGGCGTGCTCAGCGAATGGCTGGTGCAGGCCGCCCTGCTGGCCGGTTATCCGGTCCAGGGCACCTCGATCCCGGGTGTCGCGCAACGCACCGGCGCCACGACGTATTACGTCGAGATCTTCCCGGTGCCCGAGGCGGAACTCGCCGGGCGCCGCCCGGTGTTCAGCCTGTACCCGGTACCCGGTGCACTCGACCTGCTGGTGTCGTCGGAGTTGCTGGAGACCGTACGCCAGATCGGCAACGGATACGCCACGGCGCAGCGCACCCAGGTCATCAGTTCGTCGACCCGCACGCTTACCACCCACGAGCGCATGCAGCTCGGCGACGGACGCATGCCCGATGCACCGCTGCGCGAGGTCGTGGCGCGCCACAGCCGCGAGCACCAGGTCTTCGACATGGGCGCCGTGACCCGCGATACGGGAACCGTGGTCAGCGCGGTGATGTTCGGCGCCGTGGCCGCCAGCGGCCTGCTGCCTTTTCCGCGCGCGGTGTGCGAACAGGTGATCCGCTCCGGCGAGCGGGGTGTGGACGCCAGCCTGCGCGGCTTTGCACGTGCCTTCGACATCGTGTCGTCGGCCCG
>JBFIDI010000494.1:0-4320 GCA_041581405.1 Burkholderiaceae bacterium | reverse complement strand
TGCTGCTCGACCGCTTCCTGAACGACGCCATCGAATGCGACGTCGACGCGATCTGCGACGGCGAGCGTGTCTTCATCGGCGGCGTGATGGAACACATCGAGCAGGCCGGCGTGCACAGCGGCGACTCGGCGTGTTCGTTGCCGCCGTATTTCCTGTCGGCCGCCACCGTGGCCGAACTCAAGACGCAGACCGCGGCGATGGCGCGTGCGCTCAACGTCGTCGGCCTGATGAACGTGCAGTTCGCCATCCAGCAGATTCCCGGCGACGACGGCGCCGTGCAGGACGTGATCTTCGTGCTCGAGGTCAATCCGCGCGCGTCGCGGACCGTGCCTTTCGTCAGCAAGGCCACCGGCATCCAGCTGGCCAAGGTCGCGGCCCGCTGCATGGTCGGGCAGACCCTGGACGCGCAGGGTATCGCGCAGGAGGTCACGCCGCCGTATTTCAGCGTCAAGGAGGCGGTGTTTCCGTTCGTCAAGTTCCCGGGTGTAGACACCATTCTCGGCCCCGAGATGAAGTCCACCGGTGAGGTGATGGGCAGTGCCAAGACCTTCGGCGAGGCCTTCGTGAAGTCGCAGATCGCCGCCGGCACCAAGCTGCCCCGTTCGGGCAAGGCCTTCATCTCGGTCAAGCCCAACGACAAGCCGCGCGCGGTCGACGTCGCGCGTGGCCTGGTTGCGCTGGGCTTCGAGCTGATCGCCACCAAGGGCACGGCTGCCGCCATCACGGCTGCCGGCCTGGAGTGCCAGACGGTCAACAAGGTGACCGAAGGGCGCCCGCACATCGTCGACATGATCAAGAACGACGAGATCGCGCTGGTGGTCAACACGGTCGAGGAGCGTCGCAATGCGATTGCCGACTCCGGCCAGATCCGCACCTCGGCCTTGGCCGCCCGGGTGACGACGATCACGACCATCGCGGGTGCCGAGGCGGCGGTCGAGGGCATGCAATACCTCGACCAGCTCGACGTGATCTCGGTGCAGGAGCTGCACCGGCAACTCGCGGCATAATTTCAGCACAACCGCAGGGAGCACCCGGTGCAGCGCACCGGGTGCTCCCTGACACATTTTCAGGCAGACGATTCATGACGACCATTCCCATCACCAAGCGCGGCGCGGAGAAACTCAAGGCGGAACTGCACCGGCTCAAGACCGTGGACCGGCCATCGGTCATCAACGCTATCGCTGAAGCCCGGGCCCAGGGTGACCTGAGCGAGAACGCCGAATACGAGGCCGCCAAGGACCGTCAGGGATTCATCGAAGGCCGCATCCAGGAAGTCGAAGGCAAGTTGTCGGCGGCCCAGATCATCGATCCCAGCTCCGTCGATGCCGGCGGCCGTGTGGTGTTCGGCGCCACGGTCGAACTGGAGGATGAAGCATCGGGCGACAAGGTCACCTACCAGATCGTCGGCGAGGACGAGGCCGATCTCAAGCAGGGCCTGGTCAACATCAGCAGCCCGATCGCGCGTGCGCTGATCGGCAAGGAAGAGGGCGACAGCGCCGAGGTGCGGGCCCCGGGCGGGACCAAGTACTTTGAAATCGTCGCGGTCCGCTACCTTTGACTGGATCGCCGCCTGGCCCTTGTGGCTGGCGGCCGTGTGGTGGGGGAGCTTGACGGCCCTGGGAATGTGGGTCGTGCCGACCCTCTTCGCGCAGTTGCCTACCAAGGCGCTGGCCGGCAACGCGGCGGCGGCGCTGTTCGGTGTCCAGTCCATGGTGTCCGCGGTGCTGGGGGCCGGGTTGCTGCTGGCCTCGCGCGCCGACGCCACGCGCTGGCACGGTGCGCAGGCCCGGGATGCGCGTGGCTACGTGCTGGCCGGCATGTTGCTGGCCTTGCTGCTGGAGTTCGCGGTCGCGCCCCGGATCAGCGCCCGCGTCGACCTGCCGTTGTGGCACGGCCTGGGAACCGCGATGCTGTTGCTGCAGTGGGCATGCGCGGCGGTCGTGTTCTGGAAGCTCGCACGCCCGGCGCGCGACGCGCAGGTTCAGGACTGACTGCGTTTCTTGATGCTGACCGTCTTGGGCTTGGCGCGCTTGATCTGGCCGCCGGGGGTCAGTCGCTGGTTGCCCAGCACGCGCAGGGTACGCACTTCGGGGCGCTGGCCGCCGCGTTTGCTGTACTTGAGCACTTTGACGTCGCGGGGCCCGGGCTTGCGGTCCTCGTCCAGCGTCTTCTCCCGCTCCGGTTGCGGGCGCCAGAGCACCAGCAACTTGCCGATGTGTTGTATCGGCGCCGCATTGAGCTCCTCGGCGATGGCCTGGAACAAGGCCTCGCGCGCCACGCGATCATCGGAGAAGACCCGGATCTTGATCAGGCCGTGCGCGGCGAGAGCGGCATCGGTTTCCTTGCGGACGGCGGCGTTCCAGCCATCGGAGCCGATCATGACGACGGGGTCCAGGTGATGGGCGTTGGCGCGGTGCTCCTTGCGTTGCGCCGGCGTGAGTTGGATTTGGGGCATCGCGCTATTATCGGGCGAACCAGCAGGCTTGCGCGACTGCCGGGAGGCAAGTGCCTCCAGCACGGGAAAACGGGAATGCAGTCATGAACAAGAGCAAGAGCAAGAAGGTCAACCGGGCCTGGTTGAACGACCATGTCAACGACCCGTACGTCAAGATGGCGCAGCGCGACGGATATCGGGCGCGTGCGGCGTACAAGCTCAAGGAGATCGACGAGGCGCTGGGCCTGATCCAGCCGGGAGACCTCGTCGTGGACCTCGGATCGGCGCCGGGCGCGTGGAGCCAGTACGTGCGCAACCGCCTGTCCCCCAGAACGGCCACCGGGGGCGGCGCGGCCGTCGGCGCCCTCAACGGCAGCATCATCGCGATGGACATCCTGCCGATGGAGCCGGTCGAGGGAGCCGTTTTCCTGCAGGGCGATTTCCGGGAGCCCGAGTTGCTCGAGCGCCTCGCGTCGGCGATGCAGGGTCGCCTGGCCGATGTCGTGGTCTCCGACATGGCGCCCAATCTCTCCGGCATTGCGTCGGCCGACGCCGCCCGCATCGCCCATTTGGTCGAGTTGGCGGTTGACTTCAGTCAACGCCACATGAAACCGCAGGGCGCGCTGGTGGCGAAAGTGTTCCATGGCAGCGGCTACAACGATCTGGTAAAACTCTTCAAGGAGTCGTTTCAGGTCGTAAAGCCGATCAAACCCAAGGCATCGCGCGACAAATCGTCCGAAACCTTTCTGGTCGGGATGGGTCTCAAGACCATGGGGCCGTAAACGCGGTGCAAGGGTTTGCCGGGACAATCGCCGACAAACCCTCTTCGCCGCAGAGGTTGAAGTGTTGCGGAATCGTCATTGCGCACCTTGAAACGCCTAAAATGAGTCGCAACTACCCTCAGGGTCCGTATATGCCCCAGGATTGGAGCCTTGCTTGAATAATCAGTGGTTTTCTAAAGTCGCCGTGTGGCTGGTCATCGCCATGGTGCTTTTCACGGTCTTCAAACAGTTCGATACGCGCGGCGCCGCGGCATCGGGCTACATGGGCTATTCCGACTTCCTGGAGGAGGTCCGGGGCAAGCGCATCAAGAGCGCGCTGATCCAGGAGGGCCAGGGCGGTACCGAGATCATCGCGGTCACGAATGACGACCGCAAGATCCGCACCACCGCGACCTACCTCGATCGCGGCCTGATCGGCGACCTGATCAGCAACGACGTCAAGTTCGACGTCAAGCCCCGCGAGGAGGGTTCCCTGCTGATGACCCTGCTCGTGAGCTGGGGTCCGATGCTGCTGCTGATCGGCGTCTGGGTGTATTTCATGCGCCAGATGCAGGGCGGCGGCAAGGGCGGCGCGTTCAGCTTCGGCAAGAGCAAGGCGCGCATGCTCGACGAAAGCACCAATCAGGTGACCTTCGCCGACGTCGCCGGCTGCGACGAAGCCAAGGAAGAGGTCAAGGAGGTCGTCGATTTTCTCCGCAACCCCGACAAGTACCAGAAGGTCGGAGGGCGAATCCCCAAGGGCGTGCTGCTGGTCGGACCGCCGGGCACCGGCAAGACGCTGCTGGCCAAGGCCGTCGCCGGCGAGGCGGGTGTGCCCTTCTTCAGCATCTCGGGCAGCGAGTTCGTCGAGATGTTCGTCGGCGTCGGCGCGGCACGCGTGCGCGACCTCTTCGAGCAGGCCCGAGGCCAGGCGCCGGCGATCATCTTCATCGACGAGCTCGACGCCCTGGGGCGCGCGCGCGGCGCCTTTCCGGCGGCCGGCGGCCACGACGAGCGCGAGCAGACGCTCAACCAGCTGCTGGTCGAGCTGGACGGCTTCGATCCCAGCACCGGCTTGGTGCTGCTCGCCGCCACCAACCGCCCGGAGATCCTCGATCCGGCGCT
>JBFIDI010000493.1:0-4335 GCA_041581405.1 Burkholderiaceae bacterium | reverse complement strand
TCCATGCCGGTGCCGACGAGCGGCGCGTCCGTGCGCAGCAGCGGGACCGCCTGGCGCTGCATGTTCGCGCCCATCAGCGCGCGGTTCGCGTCGTCGTTCTCGAGGAACGGCACCAGCGATGCGGCCACCGAGACGATCTGTGCCGGCGACACGTCCATGTACTGGATCTGGTCGGCGGCCACCAGGATGGACTCGCCTTTTTCACGCGCCGACACGAGGTCGCCGGTGAGCTTGCCGTTCTGGTCGAGCACCGCATTCGCCTGGGCGATGATGTATTTGCCCTCTTCGATCGCGGACAGGTAATCGATCTGCGTCGTCACGTGGCCGTCGACGACCCGGCGGTACGGCGTCTCGATGAAGCCGTATTCGTTCAGGCGGGCATACAGGGCCAGCGAGTTGATCAGGCCGATGTTCGGGCCTTCAGGCGTCTCGATCGGGCAGACACGACCGTAGTGCGTGACGTGCACGTCGCGCACCTCGAAGCCGGCACGCTCGCGCGTCAGACCGCCCGGGCCAAGGGCCGACACGCGGCGCTTGTGGGTGATCTCGGACAACGGGTTGGTCTGGTCCATGAACTGGGACAACTGCGAGGCGCCGAAGAATTCCTTCAGTGCAGCCGAGATCGGCTTGCTGTTGATCAGGTCGTGCGGCATCAGCGGCTCTTGCTCGGCCTGGCCCAGACGCTCCTTGACGGCCTTCTCGATACGGGCCAGGCCGGTGCGGTACTGGTTCTCGGCCAGTTCGCCGACGCAACGCACGCGGCGGTTGCCCAGGTGGTCGATGTCGTCGACTTCGCCGTTACCGTTGCGCAGGTCGACCAGGATCTTGACCACGGCCAGGATGTCCTCGTTGGTCAGCACCATCGGGCCGGTCGACTCGTCGCGGCCCATCTTGGCGTTGAACTTCATGCGGCCGACACGCGACAGGTCGTAGGTGTCCGGGTTGTAGAACAGGCGCTGGAACAGGGCCTGCACCGCGTCTTCCGTCGGCGGCTCGCCGGGGCGCATCATGCGGTAGATGGCGACACGGGCGGAGAACTCGTCGGCGGTCTCGTCGGTGCGCAGGGTCTGCGAGATGTACGCGCCCTGGTCGAGTTCATTGGTGTAGATGCACTGCAGGTCCAGCACGTTGGCCGCGCGCAGCTTCTTGAGCAGCACTTCGGTCAATTCGTCGTTGGCCTTGGCAATGATCTCGCCGGTGTCCTCGTCGACCACATCGCGTGCCACCACGCGGCCGATCAGGAAGTCTTCCGGCACGCTGATGTGGGTGGTCTCGCTCTGCTCGAGGTCGCGGGTGTGGCGCGCGGTGACGCGTTTGTCCTTGGCCACGACGACCTTGCCGGACTTGTCGGTGATGTCGAAACGCGCAACCTCGCCGCGCAGCCGCTCGGCGACGAATTCCATCTGAGCGCCGCTGTCCATCAACTTGAAGTTGTCGTTGACGAAGAAGTTCGCCAGGATCGACTCCGGGTTCAGGCCGATGGCCTTGAGCAGGATCGTGACCGGCATCTTGCGGCGGCGGTCGACGCGGAAATACAGGATGTCCTTGGGGTCGAACTCGAAGTCGAGCCAGGAGCCACGGTAGGGAATGATGCGCGCGGAGAACAGCAGCTTGCCCGAGCTGTGCGTCTTGCCCTTGTCGTGCTCGAAGAACACGCCGGGGGAGCGGTGCAGCTGCGACACGATGACACGCTCGGTGCCGTTGATGATGAACGAACCCTTGGTGGTCATCAGGGGCACTTCGCCCATGTAGACCTCCTGTTCCTTGACCTCCTTGACCACCTTGTTCTGCGACGTCGAGGACTCGCGGTCGTAGATGATCAGCTGCACCTTGGCGCGAACGGCCGAGGCGAAGGTCAGTCCGCGGGTCTGGCATTCACGGACATCGAACGCGGGTTTGGCCAGGTTGTACTCGAGAAACTTCATCTCGACGAAGCCGTTGTGCGACACGATCGGGAAGGCCGCGTCGAAAGCCGCCTGCAGGCCTTCCACGGTGCGTTTCTTCGGTGGCACTTCTGCCTGCAGGAATGCCGTGTAGGCATCCTTTTGCATCTGCAGCAGGTAGGGGATTTCGAGTACGCTGTCGCGATTGCCAAAACTCTTGCGAATTCGCTTGCGTTCGGTATATGAGTAAGCCATGAGTTCTCCGGGCAAAGACTTGGGGGTCTTGTTGGTCCTGCACTGTGCGCCGAGCGGCGGGCTCGGCAGGCTTGGCGATTGGCCGCTACCAATCTATGGCGGACGGTTGCGCATTGCGCGCAACCCGAACCAAGGCATCTTCTGCAGTCGGGGTCAGAAGACACTAGGAAACCGCGCGGGTTGCGCAGCTTCCTGGTGTGTTCTCACAAAGACCAAAGGCTGGGGCACGCTTTGGCGCGCCCCAGCCCCGGTCTGGGCAAGAATTACTTGAGGTCGGCCTTGGCGCCGGCTTCTTCCAGTTTCTTCTTGGCGGCTTCGCCGTCGGCCTTTGGCATGGCTTCCTTGACGGTCTTCGGAGCACCGTCGACCAGGTCCTTGGCTTCCTTCAGGCCCAGGCCGGTGATCTCGCGCACGGCCTTGATGACCGACACCTTGTTCGCGCCCACTTCGGACAGGACCAGGTCGAACTCGGTCTTCTCTTCGGCTGCAGCAGCTGCGCCGCCGCCGCCACCTGCGGCCGGAGCGGCCATGGCGGCAGCGCTCACGCCAAACTTCTCTTCGATGGCTTTCACCAGGTCGTTGAGTTCCATGACCGTCATGCTGTCCAGAGCGGTCAAAAATGCGTCTTTATCGAATGCCATTTCTATTTCCTTCAATCAGTTGGGGGCTGACGGGTGTTGTTCCCTTTGAGCCCATCCATCCACTATTGGTTCACAACGTCGACGAGCCCTCAGGCCGCGACCGCTTCCGCTGCTTCGCCTTTTTTCTCCGCCAACGCGGCCAGCACACGGGCTGTACGCGACACCGGAGACTGCATCAAGCCCAGCAACTGCGCCAACAGCACTTCCTTGGACGGAATGCTGGCCAGTTGTTTCACGCCGTCGGCATCCAGAGCCTTGCCGCCGTACGCACCGCCACGGATCACCAACTTGTCGTTGGCCTTCGCGAACTCGGCCACCACCTTGGCGGCGGCCACTGCGTCTTCGGAAAAGCTGTAGATCAGCGGACCGGTCATCTGGTCGGACACGACTGCAAAGCTGCTGTCGGCCACAGCACGGCGGGCCAGGGTGTTTTTCAACACACTCAGGCTGACGCCACTGCTGCGCGCGGTCGAGCGCAAGCGGGTCATGTCGGCGACCGTGATGCCACGGTATTCCGCCATTACGAGCGTTTGAGCTTTTGCGGCGAGGCCGGACACGTCGGTGACCACGGCTTCTTTCTCACTGCGATTAAGACTCAAGGTCTACTCCTTTTGGTTTGTACCGGCGCCGGTTCGATGTCGCCACCGAGTCCTTCGCCTGTACGCCACACTGCAGCGACCAACTGTTTCCGGAAACCAATCCTTCTTCAGCGGGATCGCCATCTGCGTTGGTTTTCACTGATTAAGCACCCCATGACGGGGCACACCAACGGTCTTGGATGACCCGGCGGCGCCTTGCGACACCACCAGCCCACCAATTCCGGTCGCCCTGGGGCAACCGGAAAACTCTCGCATCCGTCCTGCTTACGCGCCGAGGGACTGGGTGTCCACGCGGACGCCCACACCCATGGTGCTGGAGACGGCAATCTTCCTCAGATAAATACCCTTGCTCGACGCCGGCTTGGCCTTGGTCAGCGCCTCGACCAGGGCCGACAGGTTGCCCTGCAGCTTGTCGGTATCGAACGAACGACGACCGATGGTCGAATGCACGATGCCGGCCTTGTCGACGCGGAACTGCACCTGGCCCGCCTTGGCGTTCTTGACCGCGGTGGCCACGTCCGGCGTGACGGTACCGACCTTGGGGTTGGGCATCAGGCCACGCGGACCCAGGATCTGGCCCAGGGTACCGACGACACGCATCGCATCCGGAGCGGCGATCACGACGTCGAACGGCATGTCGCCGGCCTTGACCATCGCGGCGAGGTCATCCATGCCGACGATGTCGGCACCGGCGGCCTTGGCCTCATCGGCCTTGGCCCCCTGCGCGAACACCGCAACACGCTTGGTCTTGCCGGTGCCGTTGGGCAACACGACGGCGCCACGCACGACCTGGTCGGACTTCTTGGCGTCGACGCCCAGTTGCACGGCCACGTCGATCGACTCGTCGAACTTGGCGGTGGCACATTGCTTGACGATACCCAGGGCGTCGGTCAGCGGATACAGCTTGGTGCTGTCGATCTGCACCGGAATCGCCTTTTGTTTCTTGGTGAGCTTGGC
>JBFIDI010000492.1:0-4340 GCA_041581405.1 Burkholderiaceae bacterium | reverse complement strand
GGCTTCAAGAACGGCACCGACGGCAACATCAAGATCGCCACCGACGCGATCCAGGCCGCGGCCGGCGGCCACCATTTCCTGTCGGTGCACAAGAACGGTCAGGTCGCCATCGTGCAGACCAACGGCAACCAGAACTGCCACGTGATCCTGCGCGGCGGCAAGGCGCCGAACTACGATGCCGACAGCGTCGCGGCGGCCTGCAAGGCCTTGACGGCGGCCCACCTGCCGGCCACGCTGATGGTCGACTGCAGCCACGCGAACAGCAGCAAGCAGCATGAGAAACAGCTCGACGTGGCGCGCAATGTCGCGGCCCAGGTGGCCGGCGGCTCGACCAGCGTGTTCGGCCTGATGGTCGAAAGCCATCTGCACGCCGGCGCGCAGAAGTTCACGCCGGGCCAGGACGACGCCAGCCGGCTCGACTACGGCAAGAGCATCACCGATGCCTGCCTGGGTTGGGATCACTCGCTCGAACTGCTGGACACCTTGTCCCAGGCCGTGGCGGCGCGGCGCAAGCGCGCCGCCTGACCCTGTGCGCCGTGGGCGCCGCCGGCCTCAGGCGGCGGCTGCGGATGCGTGTCGCCGCGCCGGCTCGCCGTGTTGCAGGCGCGCCAGCAGCTTCTGGTGGATGCCGCCGAAGCCGCCGTTGCTCATGCACAGGATCTGGTCGCCGGGACGCACCTCGGCGAGCACCTGCTCGAGCACGGCGCCGATATCGTCGGCCACCCGGGCCTTGTCGCCCAGCGGCGCGAGCACCTCGCGCGCGTCCCATCCCAGTCCGCCGGCATGGCAGAAGGCAAGGTCCGCCGATGCCAGCGCCCAGGGCAGCTGGGCCTTCATCGCACCGAGCTTCATCGTGTTGGTGCGCGGTTCGAACACGGCCAGGATACGCACCGACGGACCGACCTTGCGACGCAGGCCCTCGAGCGTGGTGTGGATCGCCGTCGGATGGTGGGCGAAGTCGTCGTACACCACGACCGGCGCACGCGAGGCCGGCATGCCCGCCAGCGGCACGCTGCCACGCAGCTCCATGCGCCGGCGCACGTTGTCGAACCGGGCCAGGGCCTGCGCCGCGACGGCCGGCTCCACCCCGACGTGTTCGGCCGCCGCGATCGCCGCCAGCGCATTGAGCTGGTTGTGCCGGCCGGTCAGGTCCCAGCGCACGGACGCCACCGGCGCACCATGGCGCAACACCTCGAACCGGTCGGGCTCGCCCTGCGCCGTGTAGTCGCTGACGGTGGCACCGAAACTGCGCTGCTCGCTCCAGCAGCCCGCGGCCATCACGCGGGCCAGGCTTTCCTCCAGCCCGTTGACGATGATGCGGCCGCTGCCGTGCGGCCCGGTTCCCGGCACGATGCGCACCAGGTGGCGGAACTGCCGTTCGATGTCGGCAAGATCGTCGAAGATGTCGGCGTGGTCGAACTCCAGGTTGTTCAGGATGGCGGTGCGCGGGCGGTAATGCACGAACTTGCTGCGCTTGTCGAAAAACGCGGTGTCGTATTCGTCCGCCTCGATGACGAACAGCGGCTTGCGCGCCAGCGCCGTCGACGGCGGTGACCCGCCCAGCCGCGCCGACGCGGAAAAATTCATCGCCACGCCGCCGATCAGGAAACCCGGTGCGAGCCCGGCACACTCCAGGATCCAGGCCAGCATCGCGGTGGTCGTGGTTTTGCCATGGGTACCGGCGACCGCCAGCACATGGCGGCCCTGCAATACGTGTTCGGCCAGCCATTGCGGGCCGCTGGTGTACGGCGCACCGGCATCGAGGATGGCCTCCATCAACGGGTACCGGGGCGAGCCGTCGGCCAGCACGGCCCGGCTGACCACGTTGCCGACGACGAACAGGTCGGGCCGCAGATCGAGCTGGTCGGCACCGTAACCTTCGATCAGGTCGATGCCCAGCGCACGCAGCTGGTCGCTCATGGGTGGGTACACGCCGGTGTCGCAGCCAGTGACCGTATGGCCCTGCTCACGGGCCAGCGCGGCCAATCCCCCCATGAAGGTGCCGCAGATGCCCAGGATATGGATATGCATCGCCGGATTTTAGGTGAGGGGCCATGGGTGGCGGCTCGCGCAAGGCCGCATGCGGCGATGGCGGGCCGCCGCCGAATCCGTGGACAATCGCGTGATGGAACATGGCGCCGAAGGCTGGAAAGCCGAGATTGCTGCCGCGGCGGCGCGTCTGGTGGTCGAGGACGGACTCGAGTACGGGCCGGCCAAGCGGCAGGCGGTACGCGTGCTGGGCCTGCCGGCCCGCACGCCGCTGCCCGGCAACGACGAACTCGAGGACGCGGTGTTCGAACACATCGCGATCTTCTGCGCCGACACCCAGCCACGGGAACTGGCCGCATTGCGATCGCTCGCGGCACGCTGGATGGAGCGGCTGGCGCCGTTCCGCCCGCACCTGGCTTCGGCCGTGTGGCGCGGCAGCGCGACCCGCCAGTCCGACATCGTGCTCGAACTGTTCTGCGACGATTCGAAATCGGCGGAGATTGCGTTGATCGACGCGCATGTCGCCTACGAACCGCGTACCGTGCACGGCATGCGCGGCGACACGGTCGAGGCGCTGAGCGTGGCGGACTTCTGCGCCGACCTCGACACCATGGTGTCGATCCACCTGCTGATCTACGACCACGACGATCTGCGCGGCGCCTTGCGCCACGACGGCAAAGGCCGCACGTCGCGGGGGGATCTGGCGGCGCTGCGAGAATTGATGCGCAACGCCATCCCATGAACCCACCGGACCTCGAATCCCCGCCCCCGGGCGAACAGCCTCTTCACGCCGCCGATGTGGTGCGGCGGCGCTGGTTGTTCGGCGCGGTTGCGGCCGCGGCCGCGGCCGCCGGCGCCGGACTGTCGTGGTGGCAGTCACGGTCGGACAGCGATGGCGCACCCGCAGGTACACACGCCATCTGGGACATGGAGTTCCCGACGCCCAATGGTGACACGCTGCCGATGCACGGATTTGCCGGCCGCCCGCTGCTGCTCAACTTCTGGGCCACCTGGTGCCCCCCGTGTGTCGAGGAAATGCCGCTGCTCGATCGCTTCTACGGCGAAAACAACGCCAACGGCTGGCAAGTCCTGGGCCTGGCGGTGGACCAGGGGCCGGCCGTCAACCGTTTCCTGACCCATACGCCGGTGCGGTTTCCGATCGCACTGGCCGGCATGGCGGGGGTCGAACTGAGCCGCTCGTTCGGCAATCAGGGCGGCGGTCTGCCGTTCACGGTGGTATTCGACGGAACAGGGACAGTCGCCCAACGTAAAATAGGCCGCGTCAGCACGCAAGACCTGCAGGAATGGCGCGACCTGCGGTAACCACCGAACGACGCAATACGCCGGTCATGCGACGCCATCGGCCGGCACGACCGGCCCGCCGCCAGCGGCGACCCGCAACAGGGCAAGCCACAAATAATTGAAATTTAAACGAAGATAACCTCATTTACCCCGCATTTGAGGTAAATTCGCCGCTCATCACATCATGTCGTTGGAGACACCATGGATCTAAGAAAACTCAAGACACTGATCGATCTGGTATCGGATTCGAACGTGTCGGAACTGGAAATCACGGAAGCCGAAGGCAAGGTGCGAATCGTCAAGGCCGGCGTTGCCGGCGCGCCGGTGCAGTACCAGACCATCCAGGCCGCTCCGGCGGCCGCCGTTGCCCAGGTCGCTCCCGTGGCGACCGAAGCCACCGTCGTACCCGAGGCACCGGCCAACCATGTCGTGAAGTCGCCGATGGTGGGCACGTTCTACCGCAGCGCGTCGCCCGGGGCCAAGCCATTCGTCGAAGTCGGCAGCACCATCAAGGAGGGCGAGACCCTGTGCATCGTCGAAGCCATGAAGATCCTCAACGAAATCGAAGCTGACAAGACCGGCACCGTGACCAACATCCTGTGCGCCAACGGCCAGGCCGTCGAATACGGGCAACCGCTGTTCGAAATCTCCTGACCCCGGTCAGCGCAACCCATGTTCAAGAAGATCCTGGTAGCCAATCGAGGCGAAATCGCATTGCGCATCCAGCGCGCCAGCCGCGAACTCGGCATCACCGCGGTGATGGTGTATTCGGAGGCTGACCGCAACGCCAAATACGTCAAGCTGGCGGACGAGGCGGTCTGCATCGGACCGGCGCCGTCGGCGCTGAGTTACCTCAACATGCCCGCCATCATCTCGGCGGCCGAAGTCACCGACGCCGAAGCCATCCATCCCGGCTACGGCTTCCTCAGCGAAAACGCCGGATTCGCCGAGCGGGTCGAGAAAAGCGGATTCCAGTTCATCGGGCCCACGCCGGAGTCGAT
Organism: Burkholderiaceae bacterium; assembly: GCA_041581405.1. Taxonomy (GTDB): domain Bacteria; phylum Pseudomonadota; class Gammaproteobacteria; order Burkholderiales; family Burkholderiaceae_C; genus CAISIP01. Next base: position 48 of record JBFIDI010000492.1, on the reverse strand, counting down.
CCGCATCATGGGCGACAAGGTGTCGGCCAAGCAGGCCATGATCAAGGC
>JBFIDI010000491.1:0-4342 GCA_041581405.1 Burkholderiaceae bacterium | reverse complement strand
GATGATCGTGTTCCTGATCCTGGTCTGGTTCACGATGAAGTTCGTGTGGCCACCGATCGCGAGCGCACTGGACGAGCGCGCCACCAAGATTGCCGACGGCCTGGCTGCGGCCGACAAGGCCAAGGCCGAGTTGTCCGCGGCGAACAAGCGGGTCGAGGCCGAACTGGCCACGTCGCGCAATGAAACCGCGTCCCTGCTGGCCGACGCCGAGCGTCGGGCGCAGGCCATCATCGAGCAAGCCAAGGCCAGCGCCACCGAGGAAGGCAACAAGATCGTTGCCGCCGCGCGTGCCGAGGCCGAGCAGCAGACCGTCAAGGCACGTGAATCCCTGCGCGACCAGGTCGCTGCATTGGCCGTCAAGGGCGCCGAGCAGATCCTGCGCAAGGAAGTCAACGCCGGCGTACACGCCGATCTGCTCAACCGGCTCAAGACCGAGCTGTAAGAGGACTGTATGGCTGAACTCGCCACCATTGCCCGACCCTACGCGGAAGCCTTGTTCAAGTCGGCCAAGGCCGATCTGAATGGCGCTGCGAGCTGGCTGGACCAGTTTGCGGCGATCGCCGGCAACGCGCAACTGCTGCAGTTCGCGGACAACCCCAAGGTGACCGACGACCAGGTGTTCGACGTGTTCGTCGGAATCGCCAAGGGCGACCTGCCCGAGAGCGCGAAGAACTTCCTGCACATCGTGATCGAAAACGGTCGTGTCGATGCCTTGCCCGAGATCGCTGCGCAATTCCGCACACTGGTCAATGCGCAGGGCGGCTCGTCCGACGCGGTGGTGTACAGCGCCTTTGCCATCGACGACAAGGCCCTGGCCGAGCTTACCGCCGTGCTCGAGAAGCGCTTCGGGCGCAAGCTCAACGTGACGATGCAGCTCGACGAATCGCTGATCGGCGGCGTCCGAGTGGTGGTGGGTGACGAGGTGCTCGACACCTCGGTCAAGGCCCGCCTGGATCAAATGAAAATCGCGCTGACCGCCTGAGCCAGGCGCTCCAGTAACAGCCCCCTAAAGAAAGAAGGAAAGAGTCATGCAACTCAATCCCGCAGAAATCTCCGAACTGATCAAGAGCCGCATCGAGGGCCTGACCCCCAGCGCGGATATCCGCAACCAGGGTGCCGTGGTGTCGGTGTCCGACGGCATCTGCCGCATCCACGGCCTGTCCGACGTGATGCAGGGCGAGATGCTCGAGTTTCCCGCGGGCAGCGACGGGCTGCCGACCTACGGGCTGGCGCTGAACCTCGAGCGTGACTCGGTGGGCTCCGTGATTCTGGGCGAATACGAACACATCTCCGAAGGCGACACGGTCAAGTGCACCGGCCGTATTCTGGAAGTGCCGGTCGGCCCCGAGCTGATCGGCCGCGTCGTCAACGCGCTGGGTCAGCCGATCGACGGCAAGGGTCCGATCAACGCCAAGATGACCGACGTGATCGAAAAGGTCGCCCCGGGCGTGATCGCCCGTAAAACGGTGGACCAGCCGGTGCAGACCGGCCTGAAGTCGATCGACTCCATGGTGCCGATCGGCCGTGGCCAGCGCGAGCTGATCATCGGCGACCGCCAGACCGGCAAGACCGCCGTGGCGATCGACGCGATCATCAACCAGAAGGGTCAGGACATGACCTGCGTCTACGTCGCGATCGGCCAGAAGGCCTCGTCGATCAAGAACGTGGTGCGCGCGCTGGAAGAAGCCGGCGCGATGGCCTACACCATCGTCGTCGCCGCATCGGCGTCCGAGTCGGCCGCGATGCAATACGTGTCGGCCTACTCGGGCTGCACGATGGGCGAATATTTCCGCGACCGCGGCCAGGACGCGCTGATCGTCTATGACGACCTGTCCAAGCAGGCCGTCGCCTACCGCCAGGTCTCGCTGCTGCTGCGCCGCCCGCCGGGTCGCGAAGCCTACCCCGGCGACGTGTTCTATCTGCACAGCCGCCTGCTCGAGCGCGCCGCGCGTGTCAACGCCGACTATGTCGAAGCCTTCACCAAGGGCGAAGTCAAGGGCAAAACCGGTTCTTTGACCGCATTGCCGATCATCGAGACGCAGGCCGGCGACGTGTCCGCCTTCGTTCCGACCAACGTGATCTCGATCACCGATGGCCAGATCTTCCTGGAAACCAGCCTGTTCAATGCCGGTATCCGCCCCGCCATCAACGCCGGTATCTCGGTGTCGCGCGTGGGCAGTTCGGCACAGACCAAGCTGATCAAGAACCTGTCCGGCGGTATCCGTACCGACCTGGCCCAGTACCGTGAGCTGGCGGCGTTCGCGCAGTTCGCCTCCGACCTCGACGAGGCGACCCGCAAGCAGCTCGACCGCGGTGCCCGCGTCACCGAACTGCTCAAGCAGCCGCAATACAGCCCGCTGTCGATCGCGCTGATGTCGTCGACGCTGTTCGCGGTCAACAAGGGTTTCATGGACGACGTCGACGTCAAGAAGATGTTGCCGTTCGAGCATGGCATGCACGCCTACCTGAAGGACAAGCATGCGGCGTTGCTGGACAAGCTGAACAAGGACAAGGCGATGGACAAGGAAGCGGAAGCCGAGTTGTCTGCCGCGATTGCCGCGTTCAAGAAATCCTTCGCCTGATACCGGTTTGATGGCACGAGCGTCCAGAGGCAGGAGTCACTATGGCAGCAGGTAAGGAAATACGCGGCAAGATCAAATCGGTGGAAAACACCAGGAAGATCACCAAGGCCATGGAGATGGTTGCCGCCTCGAAGATGCGCAAGGCGCAGGACCGCATGCGCGCGGCCCGGCCCTATGCCGAGAAGGTCCGCAACATCGCGGCCAACCTGGGCAAGGCCAATCCCGAGTACGTGCACCCGTTCATGAAGACGAACGATGCCAAGGCCGCCGGTGTGATCGTCGTCACGACCGACAAGGGTCTGTGCGGCGGCCTGAACACCAACGTGTTGCGCGTCGTGACCGGCAAGCTGCGCGAGCTACAGGCCGCGGGCACGGACATCCGTGCGGTGGCCATCGGCAACAAGGGTCTGGGTTTCCTCAACCGGATCGGTGCCAAGACGGTGGCGCACGCCACCCAGCTCGGCGACACCCCGCACCTGGAAAAACTGATCGGGCCGGTCAAGGTCCTGCTCGATGCCTATGCCAAGGGCGAGATCAACGCGGTGTATCTCAGCTACACCCGGTTCATCAACACGATGAAGCAGGAGCCGGTGCTCGAGCCCTTGCTGCCGCTGTCGGCCGCCAGGATGGAAGCCGAGGCGCAGGCCAGCGGCACCCAGGCGTCGTGGGACTACCTCTACGAGCCGGACGCCCAGTCGGTGATCGACGACCTGCTGCTGCGTTACGTCGAAGCCATCGTGTACCAGGCGGTTGCCGAGAACATGGCCTCGGAGCAGTCGGCGCGCATGGTGGCGATGAAGTCGGCCACCGACAACGCCGGCAACGTGATCAACGAGCTCAAGCTGGTCTACAACAAGACCCGCCAGGCCGGCATCACGAAAGAACTTTCAGAAATCGTCGCCGGTGCGGCCGCGGTTTAAACCCGATTTATTTGTTGGAGCGAAAAATGGCTCAAGTCCAAGGCAAGATTGTTCAGTGTATCGGTGCGGTGGTCGACGTGGAGTTCCCGCGTGACCAGATGCCCAAGATTTACGACGCCCTCAAGATGGAAGGTTCGACGCTGACGCTGGAGGTCCAGCAGCAGCTCGGCGACGGCGTGGTGCGCACGATTGCACTGGGTTCTTCCGACGGCTTGCGCCGCGGCATGATGGTGCAGAACACCGCCAACCCGATCATGGTGCCCGTGGGCAAGGCGACCCTGGGCCGCATCATGGACGTGCTGGGCGCGCCCATCGACGAGCGTGGCCCGGTCGAGGCGTCGCAGACCGCGTCCATCCACCGCAAGGCCCCCGTGTACGACGAGCTGAGCCCGTCGCAGGAACTGCTCGAGACCGGCATCTAGGTGATCGACCTGGTCTGCCCGTTTGCCAAGGGCGGCAAGGTGGGTCTGTTCGGCGGCGCCGGCGTGGGCAAGACCGTGAACATGATGGAGCTGATCAACAACATCGCCAAGGCGCACAGCGGCCTGTCGGTGTTCGCCGGCGTGGGCGAGCGCACCCGCGAGGGCAACGACTTCTACCTCGAGATGGCCGACTCCGGCGTCGTGAACCTCGAGAAGCTCGAGGACTCCAAGGTTGCGATGGTCTACGGCCAGATGAACGAGCCCCCGGGCAACCGCCTGCGGGTCGCGCTGACCGGCCTCACCATGGCGGAGTTCTTCCGCGACGAGGGCCGCGACGTGCTCCTGTTCATCGACAACATCTACCGGTACACCCTCGCGGGGACCGAGGTATCGGCCCTGCTCGGCCGGATGCCCTCCG
>JBFIDI010000490.1:0-4362 GCA_041581405.1 Burkholderiaceae bacterium | reverse complement strand
CTCGCCCAGCGGCATCTCGTAGGTCAGCATGACCTGGCGGCCGTGGTAGGCCATGTTCATCTGCACGCCGCGTTTCCGGTTCGCCAGCGTCATCACGGCGCCGACGTATTCCTGCGGCATGTACAGGTGCACGGTGACGATCGGTTCGCGAATCTCGTCGGTCTTGCCCATCTCCGGCATCTTGGACGGGTTCTCGACCATCACCACTTCGCCGCCGGTCTTGACCACCTCGTACACCACGCTGGGTGCGGTCGTGATCAGGTCCTGGTCGAATTCGCGCTCGAGCCGCTCCTGCACGATCTCCATGTGCAGCAGTCCGAGGAAGCCGCAACGAAAGCCGAAACCCAGCGCCTGCGACACCTCGGGTTCGTAGCGCAGCGACGAGTCGTTGAGCTTGAGTTTTTCCAGGCTGTCGCGCAGGCCTTCGTACTGGTTGGCCTCGGTGGGGTACAGACCTGCGAACACCTGCGGCTGGATCTCCTTGAAGCCGGGCAGCGCTTCGGTGGCGGTGAACGCGGCGCCACCGGTGCCGGGCTTGATCAGCGTGATGGTGTCGCCGACCTTGGCGGCCTGCAACTCGCGGATGCCGGCGATGATGTAGCCCACGTCGCCGGCCTCGAGCACATCGCGCGGCTCGTCGGCCGGCGTGAACACGCCCAGGTTGTCCGCGTTGTAGCTGGTGCCGGTGGCCATCATCTTGATGCGCTCGCCCTTGACCAGGCGGCCATCGACGACGCGCACCAGCATCACGACGCCGACGTAGGTATCGAACCAGCTGTCGATGATCATCGCGCGCAGCGGACCATCGGCCTTGCCGCGCGGGGCCGGAACCTTGGCGACGATGGATTCGAGAATCTCCTCGATGCCCAGCCCGGTCTTGGCCGAGCATGCGATCGCGTCGGAGGCATCGATGCCGATCACGTCCTCGATTTCCTTGCGCGCATTCTCGGGATCGGCGTTGGGCAGATCCATCTTGTTGAGCACCGGAAGCACCTCGACACCGAGGTCGAGCGCGGTATAGCAGTTGGCCACCGTCTGCGCCTCGACACCCTGGCTGGCATCGACGACGAGCAACGCGCCTTCGCATGCGGACAACGAACGACTCACTTCATACGAGAAGTCGACGTGGCCGGGTGTGTCGATCAGATTGAGGTTGTAGGTCTTGCCATCTCGCGCCTTGTAGCGCAACGCAGCGGTCTGCGCCTTGATGGTTATCCCACGCTCCTTCTCGATATCCATCGAGTCGAGCACCTGCGACTGCATGTCGCGCGCGGCGAGTCCGCCACAGGTTTGAATCAAGCGGTCCGCAAGCGTCGACTTGCCGTGATCAATGTGCGCAATGATCGAAAAGTTTCTGATGTGATCCATCAACGAGAACGCTTAAGTAATTGAATTGGAAAGAGACGGATAAGAAAAAAGGGCGCGTCACAAAATGACGCGCCCTGAACCAACAATCATTGGCAACTGCGATAGTTGGGACTTCATTGTAGGCAAAAAGGCCCAAAAGCCCAGACCCCTCGAAGCAAAAACAAGTCGTTGCAGGGCAGCAACAGCAATCTTGTACACAGCTTATAAACAGGTTTCGCGAGCAATCAATGAACAACTTGTGGGTGATCTGTGGATCGCCTGTGCGCTTCATTCCACCCATCCCATATCGTGGACTGGAGGCACCCCGATATGCCCAAATTCGTCTTTTGAAACCCCGCCATTCTAACCAACATCGCAATCGATGACTAAAAGTCAGTAGTCGCAAACTTAATACATGAAACGGATTGCCGGAAAAAAGTCAGTCGCCGGCACGCGTCGGTAGCGACAAACCAACAAATAACCCGCAAGTCCATCGGACATTGCGGGTTGCCGTCGGCGTCGTGGCCCGGTCAGCGGTTCGGCCGAATCACCGCGTATTGCACCCAGTCGCCGCGGCGGAACAGGATGTTGATCGGCTTCGTGCGATCGGCCTTGGACAGCGCGGATTCGAAGTCCTTCATGGTGTTGACTTCGTAGTTCGCAATGGCCGTGATGATGTCCCCTTCGCGAATGCCCGCGCGCTGCGCCGCTTCGGCGACCGCGTCGACCTTCACGCCGCCCTTGAGCTTGAGTTCCTTCTTCTGGGCTTCGGGCAATTCGCTGACGGTCAGGCCGAGCGCCTGCCCCGCGGCCGATGCCTTGGGTTTTTCGTCCTTGTCGGCCGGCCTCTGCGCGACCTGGTCGGACTCGACTTCACCGACCGTGATCGTCAGATCCTTGGTGCTGCCGCGACGGAACACCGTCAGGCTGCTGCGCGTGCCCGGCTTGATGTTGCCGACCAGGCGCGGCAGGTCGCTGTGCCGATCGATCGTCTTGCCGTCGAACCGGATGATGATGTCGCCCGCCTCGATGCCGGCCTTGTCCGCCGGCGAACCCGCCTCGACGCCACGCACCAGCGCACCGGACGGCTTGGCCATGCCGATCGCCTCGGCGACGTCCTTGGTGACCTGGTCGATCTGCACGCCGATTCGTCCGCGCGATACCCGTCCCGAGGTGCGCAACTGATCGCTGACGCGGATCGCCTCGTCCATCGGGATGGCGAACGAGATACCCATGAAACCACCCGAGCGCGAGTAGATCTGGCTGTTGATGCCGACCACCTCGCCACGCATGTTGATCAGCGGGCCGCCGGAATTGCCCGGGTTGATGGCCACGTCGGTCTGGATGAACGGCAGGTAGTCGCCGGTATCGCGCGCCTTCGCGCTGACGATGCCGGCCGTGACCGTGTTCTTGAGGCCGAACGGCGAACCGATGGCCATGACCCATTCGCCGACCTTGAGCCTTCCCACGTCGCCCACCTTGACCGCCGGCAGACCGGTCGCATCGATCTTCACCACTGCGACATCGGTGCGCTTGTCGGTGCCGACGATACGTGCCTTGAATTCGCGGTCGTCGGTCAAGGTCACGAGCACCTCGTCCGCACCATCGACCACGTGCGCATTGGTCATGATGTAGCCATCGGTCGTCAGGATGAAGCCCGAACCCACGCCGCGCGGCTGCTCTTCTTCCTGCGGACGGTTCGAACGCGGCCCCGGCTGGCGGGGGATATTGGGAATCGGCACGCCGAAACGCCGGAAGAACTCCAGCATCTCCTCGTCGATGGCGCCGCCATTGCCCAGACGCGGCCGCGCCGCGACCTTTTCAAGCGTGCGGATGTTGACCACCGACGGACCGACCTGCTCGACCAGTTCGGTGAAGTCCGGCAATACCCGCAGCTGTGCATTCGCCGGGGCCAACGGCATCAGCGACAAGGCTGCCGCCGCCGCTGCCGCCATGGCCCAATGCCTGAATCCTGTCCGTTCCCATCTGCTCATCATCGACCTTTCCATGAATCTTCGTATCTGCGGCCCACCCGCGGCCCGGCACCGGCCCCGAGGCAGCCCGCCTTCTCACCGCATGTGGGGGCTTACCGGGTGCGCTCAAGTCCCCGGGCGAACACGGCCAGGGTCTTGCGTGGCACCTCGCCGATCACCGTCAGCCACCAGTCGCCGCTCTTGTCGCTCAGACGCCGCGTCAGCGTCTGCGTCGCGCCCAGCGCCATCGCGCCTTCGACCTTGTGCCTGCGCGCATCGAATGCCTCCACGAACACCGAGACCGAGGCCAGGCCATCCGAGAACACCCACTGCATCGCGCCATCGGCGGTGCCGCTCGCGACACCCGGCGTCGGACGCTTGAGGCAACTCATGGCCTTGAAACCGGCCACGGGGTGCTTGATGGCCCAGCCTTCCGCGGCAGCCGTGGTCGCCGCCATTTCCGGCCGCTCGACGCGATAACCGTCGGTGTTCTCCATCATCTGGGTCAGCTTGGCCACGCTGACAGGCACATCCATCTGCAACTCCGAGAATGCCGCCTGCTCCAGCACCTGGCCGTCCACGTCCAGTGTCTGCAGCTTCATCACCAGACCGGTGTTCTTTTCGCTCCAGATGCGGTAGCCGAAGCGCAGCTTGTCCTTGGGCTGCAACTGCACCACATCCGCCTCCATGCCCGCCACCCGCTCGACGCCGCGCTGGTGGGCGCTGTAATACTGTCCGATTGACGAATCGGCGGCGCGCAGCAGTTCGGGAAACAGCCCCAGCGACTCGCGTCGCTCGGCTATCGCGGTCTTGCTCCCGGGCACGAAGGTGATGACCTGGTCGTTGCGGCGGAACGTCGATCGCGGCTGGCCGCTGAGCGACTCCACCCGCTCCATTTGCAGGTCGCCGCTGCACACGTGCCAGATCTTGGCGCTGGACATGTTCGCGCCGGCGGACACGACGAAGGTACCGATGTAGGTGCGCTGGCGCGACGCCCCGTGCATGCGCGCCAGCCATTCGGAAATGCCCAGTTCCCCGGATG
>JBFIDI010000489.1:0-4364 GCA_041581405.1 Burkholderiaceae bacterium | reverse complement strand
GCAGCAAGCAGGCGGTCGCCGAAAGCCACCTGACAAAGAAGGAACGCAAGGGCCTGCGCAACGTCTACCGCCAGGAACTGGTCAAGCGCTCGGCGCTGGTGCGCATCGTGGCAGCCTGGCTGATCACCGTGCCGGTGTCGGCCTTGCTCGCAGCGATGATCTACTACATGATCCGCGGCATGATGCTGCCTTGAACCCCGCAAACGCGGGGGGCGTCATCACGGATCAGTGGTGGTGCCCGTGCTCCCCGTGCACATGGCCGTGCTCGATCTCGATCGGCGTGGCGGCCCGGACGTCGTCGACCCGCACGGTGAAGCGCAGCATCTTGCCGGCCATCGGGTGGTTGCCATCGAGCAGCACCTTGTCGCCCTTGATCTTGAGCACGGTGAAAACCCGCTCCTGGCCGGTGCCGTCCTGACCCTTGAGCGTTCCACCGACCTTGACACCAGGCGGAAACTCGCTTTTCGCAATGGTCTGCACCAGTGACTCGTCGCGCTCGCCGAACGCGTCCTGGGGCTGCAGTTCGATCGTGGTCTGGTAACCCTTGCTCTGCCCTTCGAGGGCGGCCTCGATCTTCGCAAAGGTGTTGCCGTAGCCGCCGTGCAGGTAGACCATCGGGTCGGCACCGTTCTCGAGCAGTTGACGGTTGGCGTCGGTCACCTTGTAACGCAGTGTGACGGCGGTGTCTTTTTCAATTTTCATGGACGCGTTTGTACCACTTCCGCCAGCCGACGGCGCGCCAGGCCGCCTGTTTTCTGTCGTGGACACACCCGCCGAGGATTCAGCTGCGCGCCTCGATCGTTTTCAACGCCTCCATGTTCGTCCCCGCTGAAATGGCGTGGGCCGGACGCGACAAGGTGACCGAGCGGGCGGTCGCCGACTGCCTGTGGCGCAAGCCGGACGAGCCGGTCGTTCCATCGGCGCCGGCCAGTATCCGTGCCTGCGCTGCCCGGCCCTACTTGACAATTCCGGCGGATTGCGCAAGGGTAAGCAAACAGGGAATCAACCCTGCACAAGGTGAATTGCCATGGATACCGTGCGTGCGCCGGCCGTGGCCGGCAGCTTTTACCCTGAACCCGGCGCCCAGTTGGCCAAGACCGTCGCGCGTCTGCTGGCCGAGGCCGCGACGGGCCAATCGGACCCGGATGCGCCGCAGCCCAAGGCACTGATCGTCCCGCATGCCGGGTATATCTACTCCGGCGCCACAGCCGCGCTGGCTTATGCCCGGCTGGCGGCGGCGCGCCAGACGATCCGGCGGGTGTTGTTGCTCGGCCCGACCCATCGGGTCGCGGTGCGTGGAATCGCGTTGCCGGGCGTCGCGCGCTTCGCAACGCCGCTGGGCGAGATCGCGCTCGACCAGGATGCGATCGCGACCATACGCTCCCTGCCCCAGGTGATGGAGAGCCCGGCGGCTCATGCGCATGAACATTCCCTGGAGGTGCAGTTGCCGTTCCTGCAGGCGGCGCTGGACCACTTCACGCTGGTTCCGCTGGCCGTCGGCGACGCCAGTGCGGCCGAAGTGGCCGACGTGCTGGAGTTGCTGTGGGGGGGGCCGGAGACGTTGATCGTCATCAGCTCCGACATGTCGCATTTCCTGCCTTACGCACAGGCCCAGCAGATCGACCGCGCCACCGCACAGCACATCCTGGATCTGCGACCCACCGTGACCCATGAACAGGCTTGCGGCGGCACGCCGGTCAACGGCCTGCTGATAGCGGCCCGGCGCCACCACCTGCGCGCCCGGCTGCTCGGCCAGTGCAACTCCGGCGACTCCGTCGGCGACCGGCAACGCGTGGTCGGCTACGCGGCATTTGCGTTCACAGCGGACCAGGCCGATGACAGTTGAAGCCGGCGCCATCTTGCTGCCGATCGCACGCGCCGCCATTGCGAATGCGCTCGGTCGCAAGCGGGTGGCACGCGACGATGCGCCATGGTTGCAGGACCCCGGCGCGAGCTTCGTGACCCTGACATGTAGCGGCCAGCTGCGTGGCTGCATCGGCTCACTGCAGGCACAGCGCCGGCTGCTGGACGACGTCCGGGACAACGCGGTGGGCGCTGCGTTGCGCGATCCCCGCTTCGAGCCTGTGACACCGGATGAACTCGACCAGGTCCTGATCGGCGTGTCCTTGCTCTCGGCCATGCAGGCGATGGACTTTCGCGATGAGGATGACGCGCTGGCGCAACTGCGCCCCGGCGTCGATGGACTGCTGTTCGAATGCGAAGGCCGGCGCAGCACCTTCCTGCCGCAGGTGTGGGAACAACTGCCCGCGCCGGCTGCATTCGTCGGGCAACTCAAGCGCAAGGCCGGCTTCTCGACCGACTTCTGGGCCGGCACGGTACGCCTGCACCGGTACACCGTGGCCAAATGGGAGGAACCAGAAGGCTTGACCGCGGCTCCAAGAACGCAAGGAGGAGAAAACCGATGACTTCCCTGCCGGCTTATCCGGGCCGTTACTGGCACTGGCATGCGGACGGCCGCATGCAGTGCGACCTGTGCCCGCGCGACTGCAAACTGCACGAGGGGCAACGCGGCGCATGTTTCGTGCGCGCCCGCCAAGGCGACCAGATGGTGTTGACCACCTATGGCCGCTCATCGGGCTTTTGCATCGATCCGATCGAGAAGAAGCCGCTGAACCACTTCTTCCCCGGCTCCAGTGTGTTGTCCTTCGGCACCGCCGGCTGCAACCTGGCCTGCAAGTTCTGCCAGAACTGGGACATCACCAAGTCGCGCGACATGGACCGCTTGATGGACCAGGCATCACCCGACGCCATTGCCGACGCCGCGCGGCAATACGGCTGCAAGAGTGTGGCCTTCACCTACAACGACCCGGTGATTTTTGCCGAGTACGCGATGGATGTCGCCGAAGCATGCCATGCGCGCGGCATACAGACCATCGCAGTGACGGCCGGCTACATCCACGAACAGCCACGGCGCGACTTCTTCGCGAAGATCGATGCCACCAATATCGACCTGAAGGCCTTCAGCGAGGACTTCTATTTCAAGCTGACCGGCTCGCATCTTCAGCCGGTGCTCGATACCCTGCTCTACCTGCGCCGTGAAACCGGGGTATGGGTCGAGATCACCACGCTGCTGATTCCGGGCCACAACGATTCGTCGACCGAGATCGAGGCGATGAGCCAATGGATACGGCGCGAACTCGGCGCCGATGTACCACTGCATTTTTCGGCCTTCCATCCCGACCACCGGATGCAGGACGTTCCCGCGACACCCAAGGCCACTCTGGTGCGTGCGCGCGAGATTGCGCTGAACGCCGGCCTGTTGCATGTCTACACCGGCAATGTGCACTACAAGGCCGGTGACACGACGCATTGCGCCCACTGCGACGCCATGCTGATCGAACGCGACTGGTACCGGATCGACGCCTACCGCGTCACGGCCGAAGGCAGTTGCCCGAACTGCGGGCAGGCACTGGCCGGCCGTTTCGACACCGCGGCGGGCGACTTCGGGCGCAAGCGCATTCCGGTGGCGATCGGACGCGATTGACCGGGCTGCGGCGCGGGCCGCCACTGCCACTGCCACTGCCACCATCACACTGCACCGGCCGGCCGCCGGAAACGGCATGATGCGGCAACTGCCGTGCGCCAGGCGGAAAAAGCCATAGTGGACGCGCCGGCGCATCATCGCCGAGCGAACACGATGTCCGAATATCTTGAAAGCCTGGCCAGCTTGACGTCGCAGCTGATCCTGCGCCGGGCGAACGAGGATCCGGCGCGGATGCTCAACCGCTATTTCGGGCAAATGATCGAGCTGATCGGAGCCTATGGCGGCGACGTCGTCAAGTTCGCCGGCGATGCCCTGATCGCGACCTGGCGCAGCCCGGACGAGGCCGCAATGGCCGCGCAGGTCACGCATGTAGGCCAATGTGCGCTGCTGATGCCGGCGCGCTTGCACAACCATGCGGTATCCGAAGGCCAGCGCCTGTCGATGAAGCTGGCCGTCGGCGCCGGCGAGGTCTTGTCGGAACACCTCGGCGGCGTGCTCGATCGTTGGGAATTCCTGGTGGCGGGCGAACCGCTGGCGCAGGTCGGCCAGGCCAACCACCACGCGCGGCCCGGCGACATCGTCGTCTCCGCCCAGGCGTGGCGGCTGATCGCCGACCGGGCGAGCGGCGAATCCTGTGGCGAGGACAACATGCGCCTGGTGCACATCGGCCCGCCCGGCGCGCTTGCGCCGTCCTCGCCGCTGGTGCCGCATCCCGAGACCGCAGCTTGCCTGCGTGCCTTCATTCCCGGCGCGATCCGTGCCCGACTGGATGCCGGACACACCGACTGGCTCGGCGAATTGCGTCGCATCTCGCTGATGTTCATCAACCTGCCGGACTTCCACGCGGACACGCCGCTGG
>JBFIDI010000488.1:0-4371 GCA_041581405.1 Burkholderiaceae bacterium | reverse complement strand
CCCGGCACCGGGCTCATGCAGTCGGTCAGGAACACCGTGTTGCGCAGCCGCGCGGCGTCCCACTGCGCCAGCATGTCCTGGCCGGAGGCGGCCACGCAGTGGCTGGCGGCCTCGCCGGCGACGAGCAGCCGATCGTCGCCCTGCGCCAGCCGCTGCAGCAGCGGCAGGTTGAGCTGGGTGCGCGCATCGTCGGCGCGCGGCACGTCGGCGCGAAAGGCGCTGTACTGCTCGGTCATCGGGTTCAGGCCCTTGACCACCTTGTCGCAGGCCCGGGCGCGCGCCTGTTCCCAGCGCGCGATGCTGGCAGCCAGCACGGCTTCGATGTTGTGGCCCCAGCTGCCGAGCACGCAATGCACCGGCCACACGACCAGCGTGCGTTCGTCACCGGCCTCCAACGCCCGCAGGTAGGCCAGCACCTCGGCCGCCCGCGCGCCGTCGCGCGGCCGGAACCGGCCGGCCTGCGCGTCGGCGGCGGTGATGGCCGTGAACGGCGCCACCGGCGCGCCGTCGGCGTCGACCCAGAACGTGGTGCGTTCGATGCCGTAGCCGGCATGCGAGTCGAGCGTGACGACGATGTCGTCGATCTGCGCCGACAAGGCATCGATGAGTCCGGCCAGGCGATGCATGTCGGCCTGCGCACCGGGCACCGGCAAGGCCGCATCGGGCAGGTCCATGAAGTCGTTCTGGGGGTCGATGATCAGCAGTCGCATGCGGGTCTTGTCAGAGGGGGCGACCCGCCGGCGACGGGTCATTCGGGATGCCTGGCACTATGGTAGCCCAAGGCCCAGGCCACATGTTCGCGCACCAGCGGGCTCGGGTCGTCCGCGCGCGCCTGCAAGGCCTGCACGATGCGCGGATCGTGCGCGGCGGCCAGCGCATTGCCCAGCGCGATCGCGATGTTGCGCAACCAGCGCACATGGCCGATACGCCGGATCGGGCTGCCCTCCAGGCGCTGCAGGAACTGCGCCTCGCTCCAGCCGAACAACGCGACCAGGTCGGCGCCGACCAGCCCCTGGCGGGGTGCGAAGTCGGGCAGCGGGCTGGGCTGCGCGAACTTGTTCCACGGGCAGGCCAGCTGGCAGTCGTCGCAGCCGTAGATGCGGTTGCCCATCAGCGGCCGCAAGGCCTCGTCGATGGAGCCGGGATGTTCGATCGTCAGGTAGGAGATGCAGCGCCGCGCATCGAGCCGGTACGGCGCAACGATGGCCTGGGTCGGACACACATCGATACAGGCCTTGCAACTTCCGCAATGGTTGCTGACCGGATCGGTCGGCGGCAACGCCAGGTCGAGGTAGATCTCGCCGAGGAAAAACATCGAGCCGGCCTCGCGGTTGAGCACCAGCGTGTGCTTGCCGCGCCATCCCTGGCCGCTGCGCGTGGCCAGTTCGACCTCGAGCACCGGAGCCGAGTCGGTGAACACGCGGTAGCCGAGTTCACCGACCTCCGCGGCAATACGTTCGGCCAGTTGCGCCAGCCGCTGGCGCAGCACCTTGTGGTAGTCGCGGCCCCGCGCATACAACGAGACCACGCCTTCTGTTGCGCGATGGAGACGATCGAACTCGATTGACTGCCAGGAATGGGCGTCATCCGCATCCGCTGTGGTCAAATAGTTCAAGCGGGCGGTCAGCACAGTCACTGTGCCAGGCACGAGTTCATCCGGTCGGGCACGTTTGAGTCCATGCGCCGCCATGTATGCCATATCGCCGTGAAAGCCCTGCTCCAACCACGCCAGCAAGCCCGGTTCTGCGTCCGACAGATCGATGCAACTAAATCCGATCTGTGCGAATCCGAGTTCCTGCCCCCAGCGGCTGATGCGGGAAACCAATTGACCTTGATCGACCAAGCCACGGGTGATGTTGTTCACCCCCTGATTGTAAAAAGTCTTGTCTGGAGCGACGAGGCCGCCACGCGCCTGTTTGCCGCGTCCCTGGCGCAGCAGCCGGCGCTGGCGAACTGCTTCATCGAGCTGCATGGCGACCTGGGCGCCGGCAAGACCAGTTTCGTGCGCCACCTGCTGCAGGCACTGGGCGTGCAGGGCCGCATCAAGAGCCCGACCTATGCGGTGGTCGAGCCGTATGAACTCGCCCGCACGCCGACGGTGGACCGGCCGCTGGCGATCTGGCATTTCGACTTCTACCGCTTCAACGATCCGCAGGAGTGGGAGGACGCGGGTTTCCGCGACATCTTCGCCAGCAGCGGACTCAAGCTGGCCGAGTGGCCGGAAAAGGCCCACGGCATGTTGCCGCTCGCCGACCTGGCGCTGCACATCGACGTGCAGCACGACAACGACGCCCGCGCGGTGCGCCTGATCGCACAGACCCCGACCGGCGCGGCCCTGCTGGCCGCGGTGTGCCCGGCATGAAGCGGCGCGACCTGCTGCAATCGGGCACGCTGGTGCTGCTGCTGGGCACGGCCCAGATCGCGCGCGGCGCGACCATCCTGGCGGTGCGTGTCTGGCCGGCGCCGGACTACACGCGCGTGACCATCGAGTCCGACGGTGCGCTCAACACCAGCCAGCTGTTCGTGGCCAACCCGCCCCGGCTGGCGGTGGACATCGAAGGCATCGAACTCAACCCGGCGCTGCGCGAGCTGGTGGCCAAGGTCCGCGCCGACGACCCGAACATCCAGGGCATCCGCGTGGGCCAGTTCGCGCCCGGCGTCGTGCGCCTGGTGCTCGACCTCAAGCAGGACGCGCGGCCGCAGGTGTTCAGCCTGTTGCCGGTGTCGGCCTACCAGCATCGGCTGGTGCTGGACCTGTACCCCAGCGTCACAGCCGACCCGCTCGAGACGCTGATCGCCGAACGCATCGGCGCCGCGCCGCCGGCGGGCACCAGCACCCCGGCTCCGGCCGTGGCATCGGTCACCGCACCGTCGCCGCCCCCGCCCTTCGTGCCCTCCGCGCCCGCGGCCGACCCGCTGGGCGAGCTGATTGCACAACGCAACGGCACGACGGGCACCCGCGACCCGGCGGCGCTGCTGCTGGGTGTGCCGACCACACCGACCTCGCCGACCCGACCGTCCGCACCGGTCGTCGCCGCCGCGCCGGCGCCAACACCGGCTCCGCGCCCTGCCCCGGCCCAGCCGGACCGGACCGACCGCCTGATCATCATCGCGCTTGACCCCGGCCACGGCGGCGAGGATCCGGGTGCGATCGGGCCGAACGGCACGCGCGAGAAAGACGTCGTGCTGCGTCTGGCGCACAAGCTGCGCGAGCGCATCAACACCATGACGGTGGGCGGCAACGCGATGCGTGCCTACCTGACGCGCGACGCCGACTTCTTCGTGCCGCTGCATGTGCGGGTGCAGAAGGCACGCCGCGTGCAGGCCGACCTGTTCGTCAGCCTGCACGCCGACGCCTTCTACACCCCCCGCCCCCAGGGTGCCAGCGTGTTCGCGCTGAGCCAGAACGGCGCCTCGAGCAGCGCCGCGCGCTGGATGGCAGACAAGGAAAACAAGGCCGACCTGATCGGCGGGCTGAACGTGGCCTCGCGCGACGAAGCGGTGCAACGCGCCATGCTCGACATGAGCACCACAGCCCAGATCAACGACAGCCTGAAACTGGGCAGCGCCATGCTCGGCGAGATCGGCCGCATCGGCAAGCTGCACAAGCCGCGTGTCGAGCAGGCGGGTTTTGCCGTGCTCAAGGCGCCCGACATTCCCAGCGTGCTGGTCGAGGCGGCCTTCATCAGCAACCCGGAAGAAGAAGCCAAGCTCAACGACGACAAGTACCTGCAGGCGCTGGCCGATGCGCTGGTGCGCGGCATCGAGGGGTATTTCTCGCGCAATCCGCCGTTGGCGCGCAGCCGGTCGGTCTAGACGTTCGGACGACGCGGTTAACCCGGGCTTCCGTAATCGTCCCGGCACCAGGCAGAAATCGGCGCGGTCGCTGGCACGTCGCGGGCCGCCGAGAAATAATGCGGGCCGGCAGGCGCGCGCCGGTCTGCGTCGATTGACCAGCCGTCACCACACGCAGATACTGCGGATCTTGTCGGCTCATCCGGAGGTACATCGATGGCACCTGAACTCACATGGCTGTTGTGGTCCGTTCTGCTCGCCTTCGCGCAGGTGGTCGTGGCAACGACCGGCGCGACCTTGCAGGTCGGACTGCCCACGCTGGCGGGCAATCGCCAGGGCATGGCCGAACTGACCGGCTGGGTCGGGCGCATGCAGCGGGCACACCGCAACATGATCGAGAACCTGGTGCTGTTCGCCGCGCTGGTGCTGATCGTGGTGGTCGCGGGCAAGGGCAATTCCGTCACCTTGATGGGCGCGCAGGTGTTCTTCTGGGCGCGGCTGGTTTATGTATTTGTCTATGGCGCCGGCATCACCTGGCTGCGCACCGGGGTCTGGACCGTATCGGTCGTCGGCATG
>JBFIDI010000487.1:0-4376 GCA_041581405.1 Burkholderiaceae bacterium | reverse complement strand
CGATGGCCGCGTCGCGGGCTTCCAGCCAGGGGTCGGCGTCGGTGTCCTGGAAGCCGGCCAGCCGCACCGCGTCATCGACGCTCAAGGCCTTGGGCAGCGGCTTGGCCGCCTTGGGCCCGTGTACGTCCTGCACCGGATTGGCGCTGACCAGCGCCTCGCGCCCGAGCCAGTGGTAGAAACCGCGCCAGCCGGACAGGATCAAGGCGATGCCGCGCGGGCTGCGGCCCCGGCTGTGCATCTGCGCCACCCAGCGCCGCACATGCGGGCTCTGCACCTGCAGCAGGGTGACGCCGGCTTCACGCGCCAGCCCGGACAAGCGGGCCAGGTCGAGCGTATACAGCGCGACGGTCCGCTCGGCCAGCCGTTTCTCGACGCGGACATGTTCCAGGTAGCGCGTGACCAGCGGATCGGGCTGCGGCGCCGCACGGTCGCCGGCGGCGGGATCGTCGGGCTGCTGCTGCTGCGCCATGCGGGGGCGGGTGCGTCAGTCCTGGCGCAGGCGTCCCAGGGCCGCGCTGGCGATGTCGGCGACGTGTTGCAGGAAATCCGTGCCCATGCCGCTGTTGTAGCGTTGCCCGTCGGGCGAGGACAACACCAGCATGCCGAATGCCGGCTGCATCGCGCCGGCGCGGGTGTCGCGCAGCGGCAGCAGCGCGATCGACGCAGCGGCGGCGGGCTCGGCGAGCCAGGTGACCGCTTCGAAGCCGGTATTGACGCCGCAGAACGGTTCGGACAACGAGGTCGCGAACAGCTTGGCGTCTTCGCTCACGCCGGTGGCGAAATCGGCGTTCTTGTATGCCTCGGCAACACCCCAGACCTTGATCGTGACCTGCGGCACCGAAAACTGCTCGCGCACATGGTCGACGATCTGGGCCGGGATCGCGGCCGCGCTGGTGTTCTCGAACAACGAGGCCGACCAGCGCAGCAGGCGGTCCGACAACAAGGCGTTCTCGTTGCCGTGGCGGATCATGTCCATCAGGCGGTGCTCGAGCACCTTGATCTTGTCGCGCAGCATTTCGGCCTGGCGTTCCTGCAGGCTGACCGCGCGCTTGCTGTGCGGGCTGGTCAGGTGCACGCTGGCCAGCAGTTCGGCGTGGCGCTCGAAAAAGTCGGGTGTGTTGGCCAGGTAGTTGGCGATATCGTCTTCGGTGATCGGGTTGGTGAATGTGTCGGTCATGGTGTTTCGGGTATCTCGATTTCGCCTTCAAATACGGTCTGCGCCGGCCCGGTCATCATCACCGCACTGCTGCCGCCGTTCCAGGACACCGTGAGCCGGCCGCCACGGGTTGCGACGTCGACCCGCGCGTCCAGCAGGCCGAGCCGGATGCCGGCCACCACCGCCGCGCAGGCGCCGGTGCCGCAGCTCAGGGTTTCGCCGGCGCCCCGTTCGAATACCCGCAGGCTGATCGACGAGCGGCTGTCCACCTGCATGAAGCCGGCATTGACCCGTTGCGGGAATGTGCGGTGGTGTTCGATCAGCGGGCCGAGGCCGGCCACGTCGGCCCGGGCCACGTCGTCGACGACACACACGGCATGCGGGTTGCCCATCGACACCACGGCCACGTGCACCGTGGGCACGGACGCGCCGGCGGGCAGGGGCAGGGCCCAGGTCTGCCAGGCGCCGTCGTCCCGGGGCTGCAGTCCCTGGTGGTCGAACGGCACCGCCGGCAGGTCGAACACCGGGGCGCCCATGTCGACCGTGACCCGGTCGTCGGGCTGGCGCTGCAGCGTGAGCACCCGGTTCATGGTCTTGACGGTCACCGTGTCCTTGTCGGTCATGCCGTGTGCGCGCACGTAGGCCAGGAAGCAGCGCGCGCCATTGCCGCAATGCTCGACCTGCTGGCCGTCGGCGTTGTGGATCACGTATTCGAAGTCGTATTGTGGGCCGGGCGCGGCGCGCACGCTCAGGATCTGGTCGGCGCCGACGCCGAAATGCCGGTCGCCCAGGAAGCGGTATTGCGCGGGGGACAGTCCCAGCACGGTGCGGGTTTCGTCCAGCACGACGAAGTCGTTGCCGGCGCCCTGCATCTTGGTGAACGGGATTCGCATCGCGGGATTATCCCCCGAACCATGGGGCCGCCCGCCGCAGTGCCCGTGTATCCGCGCTCGCCGGCGATGCGGGTGCGGGCCTCGGTTGGCGGCACAATGCGGCATGGTCCGACCCAGTCAATTGCTGCATTCCCAGCGTGAGCCGGCGCCGCTGCGCCCGGCCGCAACCGTGTTGCTGCTGCGCGACGGCGCCCAGGGTGTCGAGGTGCTGATGACGCGCCGCTCGCCCAACGCCAGCTTCGCGCCCGGCGCCTATGTGTTCCCCGGCGGCGGCATCGATGCCGCCGACGCCGCCGCCCATCACCTGGCCCGGCGCCGGCCGGGGCAGGGCGACCTGCACGTGACCCAGGCGATCGCGGCGATCCGCGAGAGCTTCGAGGAGCTGGGCATCGTGCTGGCACGCCGGCCCGACGGCCGATGGCCCGACGCCACCACGCTGGCGGCGCTGGACCGCCATGCGCCGTTCGCCGAACAATGCGCGACCCACGGCCTGGTGCTGGCCGCCGATGCGGTGTTCGTGCTCGCGCACTGGATCACCGACCGCGACCTGCCGCGGCGTTTCGACGTGCCCTTCCTGGTCGCGCGCACGCCCGACGGCCAGCAGCCGGTGGCCGACGAGACCGAGCAGTTCGAGCCCCGGTGGGTGCGGCCGGCCGATGCGCTGGAGCGCCATGCGGCGGGCGAGTTCTTCATGATCTTCCCGACCATCCGCACCTTGTAGCGCCTGTCGGCCTTTGCCGACGTCGATGCGCTGCTGCGGGCCTGCGCGCAGAACGAGCAGCCGCTGTGGTCCAGCTGCCCGCGCGGCGGCTGGCTGGCGGGCAAGGAGGAGCGCTACATGGAGCACGAGCATCCGTACGGCGAACTCGCGCTGGTGTCGCCGGACGGGCAGATCGTGCACCACCTGGACTGGCAGTCGCTGCAGCCGGTGCCGCTGCTGCGCAACGTCCAGCGCCTGACCGCGCCGAATCCGGGGGCCATGACCGGCCCGGGCACCAACAGCTACCTGGTCGGCGATCCGGCCACCGGCTTCATCGCGATCGATCCGGGGCCGGCGGATGCGCAGCACATCGAGCGGTTGTGGCGTGCGGCCGGCGGCAACATCCGGATGATCGTGTGCACCCATTCGCATCCGGACCATTTCCCCGGCGCGCGGCCGTTGCAGGCCATGTGCGACACGCCCCCGCCGATCCTGGGCCTGCCGAGTGCCGACACGGCGCGCGCGGCCAGCGACTTCACGCCGGAGCGGGAACTGGCCGACGGCGAGGAACTGCACCTGGCCGCGGCCGATGGCGTGCCCGTGCATACCCTGCGGGTGATCCACACGCCGGGCCACGCGGCCAACCACCTGTGCCTGGTGCTGGTGCAGGACGGCCTGCTGTTCAGCGGCGACCATGTGCTCAACGGCAGCACCACCGTGATCGATCCGCCCGACGGCGACATGAATGCCTACCTGGAGTCGCTGGACAAACTCACCGCGGCCTGCGCCGCGCACGGCATCGACTTCATCGCGCCGGCGCACGGCTACGTGATCGGCCAGGCCGCGCAAGCCATTGCCTCGCTCAAGGCGCACCGGCTGCGGCGCGAGGCCAAGATCCTGGGCGTGATGCAGGCCCATCCCGGCGGCACGCTGGACGACTGGGTGCAACATGCGTACGACGACGTGCCGCCGCGCATGTGGCCGGTCGCCAAGCGTTCCTTGCTGGCCCATGTGCAGCGCATCGAGAGCATGGGCGCCGGCAACTGAGAAGCGGCCGGGGTCGCGCGCTACAGGTCGAAGCTGCCGGCGCTGGCGCCGAGCACCGACAGGTCCAGCGGCCGCACCGCACCCATCCACATTGCCCGGTCGCGGTGGTCGACCAGGTCGTTGTCGGTGATCGGGTGGATGAACACCACCAGCGGGCCCCGGCGCAGCGCCAGCCAGGGGATCACGCTGCCGAACAGCTCCGGCTTGAACGCCAGCTGGCAACTCCAGTCCGGATGCGGCCCGACCGGGCGCTCGTGGATCCGGCCCATCTTCAGCGCCGGAAACGCCTGCGCGGCCTGTTCGCACAAGGTGCGTGCCTGCTCCAGCGTGTCGGGGCCGAAATAGACATGGGCGTGGAAACCGCGGATGTCGGGGACTGCATGGTCAGTGCTCATGTGCCTGGCTCCTGTTCGAGGCGGCGGCCGACGGCAGTGCGCCGCCAACGCGGGGAAGAATAAGTGTGAAGCCCACCGATAAGCCGGATTCTGTGCATGGCGGTTGCCCGCCATGTGACTGCCATTTATCTGGGCCGCCGGTCACCCGACGGCTCGGTGCTACCTACCCGCACACACCCCGGGGG
>JBFIDI010000486.1:0-4377 GCA_041581405.1 Burkholderiaceae bacterium | reverse complement strand
CGTGGTGCCACGGCGTACGTTCCTCGGTCCCGGGTTCCTTGATCAAGAGCTGGTCGAAGAAGACGTTGACCTTGTCGGCGCGCAAGATGTTGCCGGCAATTTCCGCCGCGGGCGACTCGTGCACGAATCGCTTGAACCCGTCGTGGTAGGTCCACATGAACGTGTCGAAGAAGAACCGACCGGGCTTTCCCTCCCGCGTCAGGATCTGGTGCAGCTTGCCGGGTGCCGCCATGTCCTCGTCGGCCCATTTCTGCAAATTACGAACCCAGTCCTGGTCGAACAACTTGCGCAATACCACCACGCCGTCGTTTTCATAGGTGCGGATCTCCGCCTCGGTGATGGGACGCATCAGCGTCGAATTCATGTCAAACCTCCTGCTGGTGAAAATCGGGGTGCGGCGGCTGCCGCCAGCTGCGGGACAGCGTCTGCGTCCGGCGCTGTTTCCTGCATTCCGGATCCGTTGCCGTAGTAGAGGTCGAGCACACCGACCGGGCTGGGACGGGTCATCAGGCTGACCGACCACATCAGCGCGGCGGATGCGCCCAGGGCCCACAGATAGGACAGGATTCCCAACGGGTTCTTGGCATAGATGTCGATCAGCAGAAAGATCGCAATTCCGCCATAGACCGAGGCAATTGCTCCCCAGGTGGTGGCACGGGGCCAGAACAACATCGCAAGCAGCGGCACGACAAAGGCAGATGCCACCCCACCGGCAAAATAGATCACGACCGTTGCAATGAGTTGGGGTGGAGTCAGCGCCAGCAGCAGTACCGCGACGCCGATACCGGCGGAGATCAGGTACGACCACATCGAGAGCTTCCGGGGATCGGCCTTCGGATTGACGTAGGCCTGGTAGATGTCCCGAACCAGTGCCGAGGTCGATGTCAGCAACAGGGAGTCGACGGTAGACATCACGGCCGCGAACGGCGCGGCGAGACAGACTCCGGCAAGCCAGCCCGGAAGGCTCGCCATGTAGGCCCGTGGGACCGCCACGTCCGGCGCCAGATCGGGCAAGACGGTGTAGATGCCCGCACCGAAGTAGAACATCGGGACATAGAAGATCGTTCCGACGACGGCCGCGATGATCATCGCACGGTGGATCACACGGGTGTCGCGTGCCGCCATGAAGCGCATCGACAAGGACGGGTTGCCAACCGCCAGCAGCACCCACAGAATCCAGAAACCGAGCAGCGTCGACGGGGACGCCCAGCCGCCGGGCCCCGGTCCGAACACGCGCGCCGGGTCGGCCGCCATCAGCCGACTCGTCACGAGTTCGATACCGCCGGCAAAGAAGAAGAATGCCGGCACGACGATGAGCACGCCCAGAACCATCACCAGGCCTTGCAAGGTGTCGGTCCAGGCGACCGCACGGAAGCCGCCGATCACGACCGTCGCGGCGACAGCACCGCCGAACAGCAGCACACCGACGGCGTATGGCACGCCCGCAATGCTTTGCAGGATGCGCGCCGCCCCGGCGAACTGCGCGACCATGAATGCTCCGAAGAACAACAGGATGGCAGCCGTAATCCCGATCACCAGCAAGGGGTGGTCGAAGCGCCTGCGCATGATCTCGGTAAAGGTGAC
Source organism: Burkholderiaceae bacterium (assembly GCA_041581405.1). GTDB lineage: Bacteria > Pseudomonadota > Gammaproteobacteria > Burkholderiales > Burkholderiaceae_C > CAISIP01. Next base: position 2,793 of record JBFIDI010000486.1, on the reverse strand, counting down.
AGCGCCGGTGCGATGACCCAGAATGCACATCCGCTTGCCGATGATGGCGAAGGCGACGTAGGCCAGCGTGATCTGGCTGATGCCTGTCATGACAACTGTCAGTCCGTTCTTGTAAGCCAGGCCGGGATATCCGATGAAGGTTCCCGCGGAAGCGAACGTCGCGACAAAGGTGAAGGCCATGACGACCGCCCCCATGCTGCGTCCGCCTACGTAATACTCCGACATGAAATTCTTGCCGGACGACACCAGCCGCGTCATCGTCGATCGCGCGAAGATCGCGACGGCGACCGTGAGGAGAAGATAGAGGCCGAAGGGAACGATCAGACTCCATTGCAAGGTATCGTCAGTCATCGCACGTCCACCTCCTGCATCCGCAGGGCCATCACGATGCTGATGACCAGAAACACCAATGCCGGCAGCACACAGGCCAGCAGATACCAGGTCGGCACGCCCAGCGGAAAACCGAACTGGTCGTCGACGCGGTCGTAACCCAGTACGAGGAATCCACCGACCATCACCGCGGTCTGGACAAGCCAGAGCAGCGCAAAGTTGCGAGACTCCCGTCGGCATACCAGGAAGTCATCCGCCAGAACCAGGTTCTGGTCCTGTTTCGTAGAAGCCATAGTGAGTCCTTTACCAGTGAGTGAATACGAGACCGCGCGTCGACATCGATCGTCGCCACGCGCCATGGCACACCGACTTCGAGCGCGATGAAAAGATTCATCGCATCGAATTTCTGCGCTCGAAAAAAACTGTATCAGAGGAAGAATCAAAATCGATATGATCAATTCTGAAAGAAAAGATCAATTAATTCGATATGAACTTCCAGCAACTCGAAACCTTCCGATGGATCGCCAGGCTCGGCTCCTTTGGTCGCGCAGCGCACAAGGTCAACGCGACACAATCGACCGTTTCGATGCGACTGGCCGAACTGGAGAAGGAGTTGGGCATCGTGCTGCTCGACCGCACGCGCCGCAGCGTGCGTGTCACGCCCAAGGGCCGTGACCTGCTGCGATACGCCGAGGAGATCGCCCTGCTGGTATCCGAGATTCGCCACCAGGTCGGCGATGCGCGCAAGATGAGCGGAACGTTGCGGGTCGGCGTCGCCGAACTGATTGCGATGACCTGGCTGCCCAAGCTCCTGCACAGCATCAAGAAGATCTATCCGTTGGTCGACATCGAGTTGCAGGTCGGACTCGGCGGCGGCATGCTCACGTTGCTCGAAGCCGGCGAGCTGGATCTGGTGTTGATGCCCAATGACAACCAATCGACAAACATCCTTCGCGTCGAGCCTTTGGGAAAGGTTCGCTTCGGATTCGTTGCCGCCAAGGAACTCGGCTTGCCGGCACGGATGCAGACACCCGCGTCCCTGGTCAAACAGCCGCTGATCACGCACGGAGAGACCTCGGTACTGCACGGACTGCTGATGCAATGGTGCGGAAAAAGCGACGTCCAGCCCGCGCGCATCATCACGTCCAACAGCATGGAAGCTGCCGCGATGCTGGCTGCGGCGGGACTGGGAGTGACCTTTCTCCCATTGGCCTACTACGAGCCCTGGATCACGCAGCAGCGGTTGCAGCGGATCCCGGTTCGGCCATCGATTCCGGCGATCGAGTTCAGTGCGGTCTATCCGCCCGGCCGCCAGACCCCTCTGGTCGATGCCATCGTGCGACTGGCCGTGCAACACAGCACGTTCAGCAAATAGGCTCCGCAGCCCGGGGTTTGCCGCAAGGTCCGGTGGCGGCTGTCGTGAATTTGGCCCCTGCCTCCCCCCATCGACACCCGATTGACCCAGGTCAAGCCCCTGCGGTGGCCGAAAAGCCGGCCACGGCCTAAGCTTGGAGCATGTCCGCGACCCACAGCCCGGAGCCGTGCCGATGAGCCATGCCGCCATCGACGCATGTGAGCGCGCGCAACGGATCCGCGTCACCGGCATCGTGCAGGGGGTCGGGTTCCGTCCCGCCATCTGGCGCCTGGCGCAACGCCACGGCCTGCGCGGCACCGTCGGCAACGACGGCCAGGGCGTGACGATCCATGTGTGTGGCCCGGCCGACGCGCTGGCGCGTTTCGTGGCGGACCTGCGGCGCGCGGCACCGCCGCTGGCACGGGTGGACCGGATCGCGTGCGAAGACGGCGCGCCGTTGGCGCCCGATGCCGATTTTGTCATCGTGCCCAGCAGCGCCGACGGCGCGGCCCGCACCGGCATCGCGCCCGACGCCGCGAGTTGCGCCGCATGTATCGCCGAGATCTTCGACCCGGCGGCGCGCCGCCAGGGTTATGCGTTCACCAACTGCACCCACTGCGGCCCGCGGCTGTCGATCGCAGAGCGGATCCCGTACGACCGCGCCAACACGACGATGCGGGCGTTCACGATGTGCGCCGCCTGCCGCGCCGAGTACGAGAACCCGGCCGACCGGCGTTTCCATGCCCAGCCCATCGCCTGCCCGGACTGCGGGCCACGCATCTGGCTCGAGACCGGCGACACGTATCGCGGCGCGGCGCTGCCGCACGACGCGATCGCCGCCGCACGGCTGCTGCTGCAGCGCGGCGCCATCGTCGCGATCAAGGGCCTGGGCGGCTTCCAGCTGGCCTGCGACGCCGGCAATGCCGACGCGGTCGCCCGGCTGCGTACGCGCAAGCACCGCGCGAGCAAACCCCTGGCGCTGATGGCGCGCGACCTGGCCATGGTGCGGTCGTTCGCCCGCGTCGATGCCGACGAGGCCGCGTGCCTGCAAGGCCCGGCGGCGCCCATCGTGCTGCTCCAGCGCAGCGGCGGCGCCGCGGCGCTGGCCG
>JBFIDI010000485.1:0-4397 GCA_041581405.1 Burkholderiaceae bacterium | reverse complement strand
CGCCCGATCAGCGCTTGTTGCGGATCGGGATGTCCATCTCGCCGGCCTTGATCTCGCGTACCAGTTCCGGCACACCCCAGGCGAACGCCGGGTCGACCTTGATCCTGAAGTGGTACATGCTCTGCATGGCCTGGTGATCTTCCTTGCGGAAGGTCATGGTGCCCTTGGGCGTCTCGAAGCTCATGCCTTCCATGGTGCGGATCAGCTTGTTCGTGTTGGTGTCGCCGTTGGTCTTCTTGAGCGCGGTCACCACAGCCATGGCGGCGGAGAAACCGCCGGCGGTGAAGAAGTCCGGCGGCGACTTGAACTCGGTGTAGTGCTGGGCCACCATGGCGTCGTTGACCGGGTTCTTGGGCAGGCCGAAGTAGTAATACGTTGCGCCCTCCATGCCCGGGAACTGCTTGTAGGCCGCCATGGCCGGAAGAATGTTGCCGCCGGTGGCGATCTCGATGCCGTAACGCTTGAGGTCCAGGTCGGCGATCTTGAACGGGTTGCCGCCACCACCGGCCCAGATGATCCAGATCACCTTGCGGCCCGGCTTGTCCTTGAGGGCGTCGATCAGGCGCTGCGCGCCGGCCGTGAAGTCGGTGGTATTGGTCGGCAGGTATTCCTCGTGCACGACCTTGGCCTTCTTGATGGCTTCCTTGTAGGCCTTGACACCGTCGCGGCCGAACGCGTAGTCCTGCGCCAGCGTCGCGATGTGGGTGCCGGGCTGGTCCTGCGCCACGGCGTTGGAGATCGCGTCCTGCGTGCTGCTGCGCCCGGTGCGGAAGATGTACTTGTTCCACTTGTCGCCGGTGATGGAATCGGCCACGGCCGGCTCGACCAGCAGGATCTTCTTGTATTCCTCGGCCACCGGCAACATGGCCAGGGCGACGCCGGACGACGTCGGACCGACGGCGATGTCGGCCTTGTCGTCGGAATAAGCGGCTGCCAGCAGGCTCTTGCCCAGGTCGGGCTTGCCCTGGTCGTCCTTCTCGATCACGACGAGTTTCTTGCCGGCCACCATCATGGTGCCGCCGGTCGCATAGTTCAGGCCCATGTTGAAGCCGACCGTGGTCTGCTTGCCATACGCCTCCAGCGGACCGGTCAGGCTGTGGATGTGGGCGATGCGGATTTCCTTGTCCTGCGCCTGCACGGATACGGGCGAGAGCGTGCTCATGGCGGTGGCTGCGACGGCGGCGAGCGCGACCAGGGTACGACGATGCATGGTTGTCTCCAGTTGGTTCTTGGGAAATCGACTCACGAAGAAAATCGAATGGTCAATAAAAAGCACGCTCCGTGCCAGATTGCAAGCTGTTGAATTTCAACAGGAAACCGACATCGGATCGTTCGAGCGTCCAAAAACAAGACACTCAAATCGACTGAATTTCAGACGTTTGTATCGTTTTCAGACAATCGCTGGTACAGCGTGGCGCGCGATATGCCGAGCAGGCGCGCCGTCGCCATCTTGTTGCCATCGGTGGCGCGCATCGCCGCCGCAATCGCCTGGCGCTCGATCTGGGCCACCTGCTCGGCCATCGGGCGCAACAGGTCCGCGTCCGGACCCTGCGGCAACGCCGCGTGGGTGGCCAGGCGATGCGTTCGCGGGATCTGTCGCGGTTCGACGCCGGACTGCAGCAACACCTGGTGCAGCAGCGCAGCGTCGATGCGCTGGTTGTCGCTGCACATCGCGGACTGCTCCAGCACGTTGCGCAGCTCGCGGATGTTGCCGCGCCACTCCTGGGCGCTCAGCAGTTCCAGCGCATCGGCGGTGATGTCGGGCAGCGTCGATCCGTTGCGCAGGGCGATGTCGTCGGCCAGGGCCTCCACCAGCGCCGGGATGTCGCTGCGCCGCTCGCGCAGCGGCGGCACGCGGATCGGCAATACGTTGAGCCGGTAATACAGGTCCTCGCGAAAACGCCCGTCGCGCATCCAGGCCGTCAGGTCGCGCGAGGTCGCGGCGATCACGCGCACGTCGAACGGCACCAGCGTGTTCGAGCCCAGCGGCTCGATCTCGCCTTCCTGCAAGGCGCGCAGCAGCTTGGCCTGCAGCGACAGCGGCATGTCGCCGATCTCGTCGAGGAACAGGCTGCCGCCGTCGGCCAGCTTGAACTTGCCGTCACGGGCCTTGCGCTCGGCACCGGTGAAGGCACCGGGCGCCACGCCGAAGAACTCCGCCTCCAGCAAGGTGTCGGGCACCGCCGCGATATTGACGCTGACCAGCGGCCCGCCCGCGCGGCTGGACGCGGCATGGATGGCATGGGCCAGCAGTTCCTTGCCGGTTCCGGTCTCGCCGAGCAACAGCACCGGGCTGCTCGACTGCGCCGCGCGCCGGGCCTGGCGCTTGACCTCGACCGCGGCCGCACTGGTGCCGACAAAACTCGTGAAGGTGTACTTGGACGGCCGCGCGCCCTGGCCTCGCCCGTTGGCCTGGGTCATGCGCTGCATCGCCAGCTCGCGCCGCGCATCGTCGAGGTCGCGCTGCATCAGCGCAAACTTGCTGATCAGCGGCTGCAAGGTGGTTTCGGGATGGTCGAACAACACGATGCCGATGGCACCGATCACCGCGTCGTCGTCGTCGCGCAACGGGATGCGGCTGACGACGAAGGTGCCGGCCCGGTTGGTCAGCAGGTCGATCAGGTAGGGCTCGCCGGTCTCCAGCACGCGGCGCATCTGGGTATTGGGAATCACGTCCTCGACCATGTGGCCCATGAACTGGTCCAGCGACGAATAACCCAGCGCGGGCAGGAAGCGCTGGTAACCCTCGTTGACCCAGACGATGCGGCCGGTGCGGTCGACCAGGAACATGCCCTGGCTGATGCTGGAGAACAGATGGAACATCGAACGCGCCGCGAGTTCCAGGATGCCCTGGGCATCGAGCGGCAGGCCGTTCGCCGCACCCGCGGCGGAAGCGGGTTGCGGCGCGGGCGCGGCGGGCGAATCGGACATGGGCGCATGTTAACGCCGGCTCCGCGATCACCTGCACCCGGCCTTCGCCGCACAAACGGCACCAGCCGGCAAGCCGGCTGGTGAGAGCGGCGCCGCGGGTCGCTGCGGCGGCCGGGAAACGAACCCTCGATGCCGGCGTGCGGCAACGAGGACCCGCACGTTCATTTCGGCATGATGACGCTGTCGATGACGTGGATCACGCCGTTGTCGGCAACGATGTCGGTCGCGGTGACCTTGGCCTGGTCGACCATCACGCCACCCTTGGTCGACAACGTGATGCTCGACCCCTGGACAGTCTTGACCATGCCGGGCTTGACGTCGGCCGCCATCACCTTGCCGGGCACCACGTGGTAGGTCAACACGGCGGTGAGCTTGGCCTTGTCCGCGAGCAAGGCGTCCAGGTCCGCCTTGGGAACCTTGGCGAAAGCGGCGTCCGTCGGGGCGAACACGGTGAACGGGCCCTTGCCCTTGAGCGTGTCGACCAGGCCGGCAGCCTTGAGCGCGGTGGCCAGGGTATTGAACGTGCCGGCTGCGACGGCGGTATCGACGATGTCCTTGGCCTGCACCGAGAAGGTGGCACCCAGGGCAATGGCGGCGGCGATGAGGGACTTCTTCATGGGGTTCTCCGAAAAGGTTTGGTGTTTCACCATGTCGCGCCAAAAATGTGGCGCAGACGAAATTTATACCAAACGGTTTTCATTGTGAACTGTACGGTTATTTTTTAACCCATTAAGAACTTTTCAAGACGACACAGACATCACGAGCCGGGCACGCGGGGGACCGCGCACCGCGCGCCCGCACGTGTCGCGTCGCGCAACCAGGCGATCAGCTCGGCGCGCTCCCCGGTGTCGGCGATGCCGGCGTATCCCATCGTCGTGCCCGGCACCATGGCGGCGGGGTCGCGCAGGAACCGCTCCAGCGTGCGCGCGTTCCAGACGATGCCACTGTTGCGCATCGCATCCGAATAAAACGCGAATCCGGGCGCGGCGCCGGCCTTGCGTCCGAACAGCCCGCAGTGCAGCGGCCCGGTGCGGTTGCGATCGATGGCATGGCAGGCGATGCAACGGTCGTAGAGGGCCTGGCCCCGGCTGTGCGCGGGCGCCTCGCCGCTGGCCGCCGTCGCGGCCATCGACAACAACGCGGCCGCCAGCGTGGCGCGCGGCGTCATGCCATGAAGGCTGCCGGCACCGGGTCCTGCCCGAGTGCCTGGCGCAGCACGGCCCAATGCATGGCCTCGTCGCCCAGGATGCTGGCGGCCACCTGCGCCAGCTGGCGGTCGGCGAACAGGGGAACGGCGCCGAGATAGGCCGACACCGCACCCTTTTCCAGGCCGGCGGCAAACCGCAGGACGTCGGCCTGCGATCGCAGCGTGTCGGTCGGGAAGGCATGGTCCGCCTTGTCGGGCGCCACGGCGCCCCCCAGCTTGCGCACCGTTGCGGCGAGCGCGTCCGCGTGTTCCTTGTGGT
>JBFIDI010000484.1:0-4399 GCA_041581405.1 Burkholderiaceae bacterium | reverse complement strand
TGCACCGTGCCGCGCACGTTCTCGAGCACCCATGCGCGGATCTTGGCGGTCTCGGTCTCGGTCGGTTCGCGGCCGTTCTCGCGCGTGAACTTGCCGATGTTCTGGTCGATCGCGGTATTCATGAACATCGCCAGGATGCTCGGTGCCGGCCCGTTGATCGTCATGCTGACCGAGGTGCTCGGGCTGCACAAATCAAAACCGTCGTACAACACCTTCATGTCGTCGAGCGTGGCAATGGAAACACCCGAGTTGCCGACCTTGCCGTAGATGTCCGGGCGCAGGTCCGGGTCGTTGCCGTACAAGGTCACCGAATCGAAGGCGGTCGACAGCCGCTTGGCCGGCATGCCTTCGGACAGCAGCTTGAAGCGCCGGTTGGTTCGGAACGCGTCGCCTTCGCCGGCAAACATGCGGGTCGGGTCCTCGCCCTCGCGCTTGAACGCGAAGGTGCCGGCGGTATAGGGGTAGCTGCCCGGCACGTTGTCGAGCATCAGCCACTGCAGGATCTCGCCGTGGTCCTCGTACTTGGGCAGCGAGACCTTGCGCACCGGCGTGCCGCTGAGCGATTTCGTCACCAGCGTGGTGCGGATCTCCTTGTCGCGGATCCGGACCACGTATTCATCGCCGCCATACGCCTTGACCATCTCCGGCCACTGCGCCAGCAACTTGCGCTCGGCCTTGCCCAGCCGCTCCTCGCGTTGCGCGGCCAGGTCGTTGACCGCGGCGTAGGCGCGCTCCTTGGTCGGGTTGGCCTCCTGCAGCATCCGGCCCGCCGCGCGCAATTGCTGCATCTCGCGCGCCAGCGTGGCCTGCTCGCGGGCACGCGCCTTGTAGCCGCGCACCGTGTCGGCGATCTCGGCCAGGTAACGGATACGCGCGGCCGGCACCACCGGGCTCTGGTTGGTGCTGTGGCGGACCGCGACCGTCGGCAGGCGGCTCTCGCCCACCGTCAGCCCCAGGGCCTGCAGGCGCGGCAACAAGGCCTGGTACAGGGCCGTGACACCATCGTCGTTGAAACGCGCGGCCATGGTGCCGAACACCGGCATCTGCTCGGGCGCCGTCGTGAACGCCTCGCGGTTGCGCTGCACCTGCTTGGCCACGTCGCGCAGCGCGTCCAGCGCTCCCTTGCGGTCGAACTTGTTGATGGCGACGAACTCGGCGAAATCGAGCATGTCGATCTTCTCGAGCTGGCTGGCGGCACCGAACTCGGGCGTCATCACGTACAGCGGCACGTCCACGTGCGGCACGATGGCGGCGTCACCCTGGCCGATGCCCGAGGTCTCGACGATGACCAGGTCGAAACCGGCGCACTGGCAGGCCACGATCCCGTCCGGCAGGCAGGCACTGATCTCGGAGCCGAAATCACGCGTCGCCAGCGAGCGCATGAACACCCGCTGCTCGCCATTCCTGCCCCACGGGCCGATCGCATTCATGCGGATGCGGTCGCCCAGCAGGGCGCCGCCGCTCTTGCGCCGCGACGGATCGATGCTGATCACGGCCACCCGCCGCGTATCGTCCTGGTCCAGCCGCAGCCGGCGGATCAGCTCGTCGGTCAGCGAGGACTTGCCGGCGCCGCCGGTGCCGGTGATGCCGAGCACGGGCACCGTGGTCGTCTGCGCCGCCTTGCGCATCGCGTCGAGCAAGCCCGCGTCGGCCTTGTCGCTCTCGAGCGCGGTGATCAGTTGCGCCAGCGCGCGCCAGTGGTCCGGGCCATGGCCCTGGATGGCGTCGATCGCCGTGGGCGCGTAACCGGACAAGTCCTGGTCGCAACGCATCACCATCTCGCCGATCATGCCGGCCAGGCCCATGCGTTGCCCATCCTCAGGGCTGAAGATACGCGCCACGCCGTAGTCGTGCAGCTCGCGGATCTCGGGCGGAACGATGACGCCGCCGCCGCCGCCGAACACCTGGATGTGCTCGCCGCCGCGCTGGCGCAGCAGGTCGACCATGTACTTGAAATATTCGACATGGCCGCCCTGGTAGGAGCTGATCGCGATGCCCTGCACGTCCTCCTGCAGCGCGGCCGTCACCACGTCGTCGACGCTGCGGTTGTGCCCGAGATGGATCACCTCGGCGCCCATGCCCTGCAGGATCCGGCGCATGATGTTGATCGCCGCATCGTGGCCGTCGAACAGGCTCGCTGCGGTGACGAAACGCACCTTGTGCGTGGGCCGGTAGTTGGCCAGGGCCTTGTGGTCGGCGGACAGGTCGGTCATCGGGGGCTCCAAAGCGGCACCCGGGCCGGCGCCAACTGGCAGATGGTAATTGACGTTTACGTCAACGTCAATCAGAAGCAACGGCAGGCAGCGGCCTGCGACCGGGCCTCAGAACTTGCCTGCCAGCCACATGCCGGGCAACATGGCCAGCACGAAGATGACGGTGTCGATCTGCCCCGTCAACAACGACGCCAGCGCCGTCGCCGGGCTGTAGCCGCTCAGGCCCCAACCCACGCCGAAGACCAGTGCGCCGGCGATCAGGCGGCCATCGACCCGGCGCCGCTTGGACAACATGAAGCTGGTCATGAACCAGGGCCGCACGCTGGCGTACGGTGTCAGCGCAAAACCCAGCAAGGCGACGACCAGCGCCCCGGCGACGACAAACAGCAGCGTGGGATCCCAGCCGCCCGGGAACGGCCCGACGAACATCTCCTTGATGTCGAGGAAGGCGATCACCTTCGCCGGCTCGGTGATGCCCGACAGCATCAATCCGGCGGCGAAGATGCTGCCGGCCACGAAGGCCACGACCAGCGCGGAGATTCGGCCCAGCGCACGCCTGCGCATGGTGGTTCGGGCAAGCTCGGAGGGCGTGGTGGCGGGTGCGTTCATGGGGTCGGGACCGGATCAGGGTTTGACGGGTGGCAGTCGCGGCGGTGTGAAACGGGGGTCGCGGTCGGCTCAGCGGCCGAACAGCATGGTCAGGGCCTCGGTGATCGACTCGACCCACCACGCGGCCGGCGGTATATGGGTCGTGACCATCACCGTGCTGACGGCGGCCACGGCAAAGGTGATGACGGCAGCGAGCGAACGGCGCGATCGACGGCCCAGGCCGACGATGGCGTGGCCACTGGCGCTGCCCGAGCCCATCACCGCACCGAAACCGACCAGGAAGCCGGCCGGCACCAGCACCAGCGGATGCCGGATCTCGACATGCGGAACGCCCAGTGCCCAGGAAAAGAAGGCGCCTCCGCCGATGAGCCCGGCCAGGAAGGCCCAGCGCCACGGCGAGTTCTGCCTGCGGGTCGTCAACACGCCTGCGGTGATGGCGCTGACCCCGCTGGAACGACCCAGCCCGGCCAACAGGATCCAGCTGGCGAGTCCGACCAGGATGCCACCTTGCAAAGCCTGCGTGTATTCGTCCACGGCGTCGCTCCCAAAGTCCTAAACTAGGCCCGAGCATACCCTGACCCGGACCTATCGTGAGGACCCGCCATGCAACCGATCCAGCTTTTCGACACCGCATCCAGCACCTATACCTACGTCCTGTTCGACGAGAACACCCGCGAGGCGGTGATCATCGATCCCGTCGACGAACAGGTCGAACGTGACCTGGCCACGCTGCGCCAATACGGCCTGAAACTGCTGTGGACCATCGAGACCCATGCCCATGCCGATCACATCACCAGTGCCGGCCTGCTGGCCGAACATGCCGGCGCGCGCACCGCGGCGCCGGCGGGCTGCGGCATCACCACGGCCGCCGTGCAATTGCAGCACGGCGACCTGATCCATTTCGGACAGGAGAGCCTGCGCGCGCTGCACACGCCGGGCCACACGGCCGGCAGCATGAGTTACGTCTGGCGCGAGCATGTCTTCACCGGCGACACCTTGCTGATCAACGGCTGCGGGCGCACGGACTTCCAGTCCGGCAGCGCGTCGGCGCTGTACCACAGCATCACCGAGGTGCTGTTCGCGCTGCCCGACGCCACCACGGTCTGGCCGGGCCACGACTACCAAGGCCGCACCCACTCGAGCATCGGCGCCGAGAAGGCCGGCAATGCCCGGGTCGCCGGCAAGACCGAGGCGGAGTTCGTCGCCATCATGGACGCCCTGAACCTGCCCCGCCCCAAACGCATCGACGAAGCCGTGCCGGCCAACCTGACCTCCGGCATCCGCCACGACGCCGAAGGCCAGGCCGCCGCGGCCCCGGAGCCGGCGGTCAAGGCCGCGCAGGCCTATGCCGGCGACGTGACGCCGCAACTGGCCTACGACTGGTGGAAATCCGGCAACGCGGTGCTGGTCGACGTTCGCACCGACGCCGAGCGCGAATGGGTCGGGTTCATCCCGGACGCGGTCCCGATCGCGTGGAAGCAGTGGCCGGGCATGGCCATGAACCCGCAGTTCGACCAGGCGCTGTTGAGCGCCGTCCCCAAGGACAAGAAGGTGGTGCTGCTGTGCCGCAGCGGCGT